>NZ_JBEGIB010000017.1:0-35062 GCF_040676495.1 Bacillus sp. LBA3-1-1.1 | reverse complement strand
CTTGTTTCGATTGTTGCTGTTTGCCTTGAGAAGAATCCTCTTGTTTCGATTGTTGTTGTTTGCCTTGAGAAGAATCCTCTTGTGTAGACTGTTGCTGTTTGCCTTGAGAAGAATCCTCTTGTTTCGATTGTTGCTGTTTGCCTTGAGAAGAATCCTCTTGTTTCGATTGTTGCTGTTTGTCTTGAGAAGAATCCTCAGTTTGTTCTCCATTTTTTTGCTGGCTATTCTTATCTTGGTTATGTTTCATGCTTCTAGTTTGCTTTTTGTTATTGTCCTTTTGATCGTTAGACGGTTGTTTCGTATCAGCTGTCTCTTTTGCATCTGCTGTATTTGAGTTTTTTTTCTTACGTAACCAATTCCAAATCATATGTATTCCCTCTTTAATCTTGTAATATAGTGCTATTTTGTGGCTAATTTTGTATATTATTCATTTATTTATGAAAAGAAGAAGGAGAATGCTTTCCGCAGAAAAAATCCTTTAGTAAGCAGTTCATAATATGACGGGAAGAAGGTGAGTCTGTGCAAAGTGTAAAAAAGGAGAAGTTTGTTTTAAAAGAGTTTGTGTTTGAAAATGGTAGGGAGATTCCTGTTCAAATGGGGTATGAGACGTATGGTGCTTTAAATAGAGAAAAATCAAATGCGATTTTGGTTTGTCACTATTTTAGTGCAACAAGTCATGCGGCAGGAAAATATACAGAGCATGATGAGGAAGCTGGTTGGTGGGATGGATTAATTGGACCTGGGAAAGCAATTGATACAAATAAATATTTCGTTATATGTACTGATAACCTTTGTAATGTACAGGTGAAGAACCCCTACGTGATTACAAAGGGACCAAAATCGATAAATCCGATGACTGGTTTTGAGTATGCGATGGATTTTCCAGTTTTCACATTTTTAGATGTAGCACGTATGCAATATGAGTTAATAAAAGATATGGGGATTTCTAGATTGCATGCTGTAATGGGGCCATCGGCAGGTGGGATGATTGCGCAGCAATGGGCTGTCCACTATCCTCATATGGTAGAACGAATGATTGGAGTTATTACGAACCCGCAAAATCCAATTATAACGTCGGGCAATGTAGCGCAAAATGCGATTGAAGCAATTCAGCTTGATCCAGATTGGAAAGGTGGAAAGTACGGAGAGGAACAACCAATGAAGGGGCTTCATTTAGCGAATAAAATGATGTTTATGAACGCGTTCGATGAACATTTTTATGAAATGGCATTCCCGCGGAACAGTATAGAAACGGCACCTTATCAACAATTTTCTGCATTAACATCATTTGAGAAAGAAATAAATAAAGTGACATGTAAAAGTATAGATTTAGTAGATGCGAATTCATGGATGTATACTGCAAAAGCGGTCTTATTACATGATATTGCACATGGATTTTCTTCCTTAGAAGAGGCTCTTTTTAAGATTGAAGCGAATGTACTCATGATTCCATGCAAACAAGATTTACTTCAGCCGCCTCGTTACAATTATAAAATGGTAGACATTTTGCAAAAGCAGGGGAAGTACGCAGAAGTATATGAGATAGAAAGTATAAATGGGCATATGGCAGGAGCGTTAGATGTTCATTTATTTGAAAAGAAAGTTTATGAATTTTTAAATCGGAAAGTATCTAGTTTTGTGTAGGAAATAATTAATGTGGAAAGGTGCATGATTTATAGTAGGCACCTTTTTTCACATGATTTGCAGGCGGAAAATATATGTAGCGATTGCTATACCGAAGAACGCTATACTAAGCAATAGAAATAAGAATGACATTTCTTGTGGCGATTTTATCTTTTTATTATTTTTCATACTAAGTGCAATAATTGCAGCGATTAAGAAAATGATGCCCATAATGAAAAGAAAAAGTGTCATTTTAATCGACTCCTTTCATAAAACAAGTATATTGAGGATACAATGCACTAGTTATGTTTGTAAAGAATAAGTTTTGCGGGAAAATTGAGAAATAAATGTTCCATTCTTTGCGTTCCTTCCTTCGCATGCTAAAATTGATGAGAAATGATTGTTTAAAGAAGAAACTGAAGGTTTTATTGTATATAAGGAGGAACGACATATGACAGAAGTAAAAACAATTACTACAGAAGAAGTGCAAGATCGTTTAGAAAATGGAGAAACATTATTTTTAGTAGATGTAAGGGAAGATGAAGAAGTAGCGGCAGGGAAAATTCCAGAAGCTATACATATTAAAATGGGCGATATTCCAAATAAAGTAGATTTCTTTGAGAAAGAGAATGAATATATCTTTATTTGCCGTTCGGGAATGCGTAGTGAAAATGTATGCCATTATTTAAATGAGCAAGGATTTAAAACGGTGAACATGGTTGGCGGTATGCTTCAATATGAAGGTGAAACGAAATAGTTAATTGTTAAAAACTTGAAACGTGTTTGTTTCAAGTTTTTTTCTTTTGCATACAGTGTATAAAAGGGGGATAGGTAAATGGGGATTAACATGCGTAAAGTAAAAATTATAAATAATACAGGAGCTGTTAATGTTGGTGACTGTTGTGATATCTCACCTTTAGCCGTGGCAAAAATATATGCCGGTGCTGGAGGGTCAAGTGCGGCTATTTTTTTAAATGGGAAGCGGCAGCCAGAAGCGGTGATTAGAACATCAGTATTTTTACCGCCATTAGCGACGAGTACACGTACATTAGGTGCATAAAGGAAAGGTAGAGTGTAAGTATGCCTGCACGTATTAAAGAATTTATTATCGTTAATAATACTGGGAATATATTTACAGGGGATAATTTGAGTGATACTTCATTTACTGCTTCGAAATCGTATAGTGGTTCAATGGGGTGCACTTGGATTGACGTTGTTACAGTAATAGGGACGGAGACGAAGCTTTGTTTACAACCGGGAGATTCGGTGACGACAACCTATACACGAGGTACCCCTGCTGGTACTGTAACAGGAACAAATATGGGGCAAAATGTAAATGCATCGGGTATAGCACAAGCTGTCCCGAATACAGATAATATGGATTCAATTGCGGGACTCCCTTAAGGAATCCAAGGTCCAACGGGAGCAACAGGAGCTACTGGAGCGACAGGGGCCACCGGAGTTAGTACAACTGCAACGTATGCATTTGCGAATAATACATCAGGAACCGCTATTTCCGTTTTATTAGGTGGTACGAATATCCCATTACCGAACAATCAAAATATTGGACCAGGAATAACCGTTAGTGGTGGAAATACTGTATTTACAGTTGCGAATGCAGGGAGTTATTATATAGCCTATACAATTAATTTAACGGCAGGATTACTTGTAAGTTCTCGTATAACTGTAAATGGCAGTCCGCTTGCGGAAACGATAAACTCCCCGGCAGTGGCTACTGGTTCATTTAGTGCACCAATAATTGCTAACTTGCCTGCTGGAGCTGCTGTTAGTTTACAATTATTTGGATTAGTTGCAATAGCTACATTATCTACGGCAACGCCAGGAGCTACTCTAACTATTATTAGATTAAGTTAATAAGTAGAAAACCTTGGAACTTTTATGTTTCAAGGTTTTTTTATCCCAGTATTTGAGAGTCATCCTCGCTAATCAGAGGGGAATTGATAACCTCCTATTGTTTAAAGTTTCACTTTATTCAACTTAGCAAAAACATCGCAGTTCGAAAATATATTATAATAGAATGAAAAGAGAGAAATTTGGCAGAAAGGGAGGGTGGCGATGCAGGAGAAGATTAAAGACTTTTTTGGACGCCCACTTCAAGATTTACGCATATCTGTCATTGATCGTTGCAATTTTAGATGTACATATTGTATGCCAGCGGAAGTATTTGGGCCTGATTATGCTTTTTTGAAAGATGAGTTTTTACTAACGTTTGATGAAATTGAGCGTTTGGCAAAAGTGTTTGTTAGCATCGGTGTACGAAAAATTAGAATTACTGGTGGCGAACCACTGCTTCGTAAAGATTTAACAAAACTTATTGCACGTCTTGTGAAAATTGATGGATTAGTAGATATAGGATTAACGACAAATGCTATCCATTTAACGAAACAAGCAAAGGCATTAAAAGAAGCTGGATTACATAGAGTAAATGTTAGTTTAGATGCAATAGATGACGATATATTTAGAAACATTAATGGTCGAAATATTAATACGAAACCTGTGATTAAAGGAATTAAAGCAGCGAAAGAGGCGGGGCTGGAAGTAAAGGTAAATATGGTTGTGAAAAAAGGGATGAACGATCATCAAGTACTTCCAATGGCTGCGTATTTTAAAGAGCAAGGAATCACGCTTAGGTTTATTGAGTTTATGGATGTTGGTAGTACGAATGGATGGAATTTCGATCAAGTGGTTACAAAGAGAGAATTGATCGAGATGATTCATAGAGTGTATCCGCTTGAGCCAGCTGAAGCGCATTATTTCGGTGAAGTTGCGAAGCGATATCGGTACGTTGGAACAAATGTTGAAGTCGGTTTTATTACTTCTGTTTCTGAGTCATTTTGTTCCTCTTGTACGAGAGCGAGAATTTCAGCAGATGGAAAGTTTTATACTTGCTTATTTGCGACAGAAGGATTGGATGTAAGGAAACTTCTTAGAGGAAATCTTTCGGATGATGAGTTATTAAGCGTTATACAAGATGTGTGGGTGAATAGAAAAGATAGGTATTCGGATGAACGGACAGAAGAAAGTGCAAAGAATCGTCCGAAAATTGAAATGTCTTATATAGGAGGATAAGAAAGGAGGCTATCGTATGCAGGAGCGATATTCAAGACAAATATTATTTTCTGGTGTTGGAGAAGAAGGACAGCGAAAAATAAGAGAGAAGCATGTGCTTATTATCGGCGCTGGTGCTCTCGGGGCAGCGAATGCAGAAGCAATTGTTAGAGCAGGTGTTGGTAAAATAACGATTGCTGATCGTGATTATGTAGAATGGAGCAATTTACAAAGGCAACAATTATATACAGAGGAAGATGCGAAACATTATCAGCCGAAAGCGATAGCGGCAGCAGAACATTTAAATGCGATTAATTCTGAAGTGGAAATTATTCCGGTTGTGACCGATGTGACGGTTCAAGAAATGGAAGAGTTAATTAAAGGTGTAGATTTAATATTAGATGCGACGGATAATTTTGAAACGCGCCTTCTTATTAATGATATATCTCAAATGTATAACGTTCCGTGGATATATGGAGGATGCGTTGGAAGCTACGGAGTAACTTATACAATCTTGCCAGGAAAAACGCCATGTTTTCGATGTTTAATGGAGCATCCAGCGAGCGGAGCGACATGTGATACGGCTGGTATTATACAGCCAGCAGTGCAATTAGTAGTTGCGCATCAAATAACGGAAGCTTTAAAAATATTAGTAGAAGATTTTGAGGCACTTCGTGAAACGATGCTATCATTTGATCTTTGGAATAATCAACAGATGGCATTTAAAGTGAATAGACAGAAAAAGGATACATGTTTATCTTGTGGAAAGCTACGTACATATCCGAGTTTAACATTTGAAGCGCAAACGAAAACAGAAGTATTATGTGGACGAAATACAGTTCAAATCCGTCCAGGTGTACGACAGGGGTTTAATTTAGAAGAAATTAAAAAGCGCTTACAAAAAAGTGTGGATGTAAAGGAAACGCCTTATTTATTATCATTTCCGGTGGAAAAATATCGTTTTGTTCTATTTACAGATGGTAGAGCTTTTATTCATGGGACGAATGATATGAATGTGGCAAAACGCCTATATGCAAGATATATAGGGTGAACCTAAAGGCAATCCTTTAGGTTCACAGGGAAAAGATAGTATTAAGAATTTCTAATATAATCTCCATTTTTTCCGCCTGTTTTTTCAAGTAAGTACGTTTCGCCAATAATCATGCCTTTATCAACAGCTTTACACATATCGTATACGGTAAGAGCGGTAGCGGAAGCAGCTGTTAAAGCTTCCATTTCAACGCCGGTACTACCTTCTGTCTTAACTTTTACTTCAATAAGTAGTCGATATTGTTCTTCTGACTGTTTCCAATCGAAAGAAACATCAACACCTTTTAACAATAAAGGATGGCACATTGGGATAATATCAGAAGTGCGTTTTGCAGCCATAATGCCTGCGATTTGTGCAACAGCCAATACATCACCTTTACCAATTTGATTGTGAGAGATTTTGTCAAAAATTTCTTTCGTAACGAGAATGCTAGAGCATGCAATTGCTGTTCGAACGGTTACTTTTTTGTCGCTTATATCAACCATTTTAGCGCGCCCTTGGTCATTGAAATGTGTGAATGAAGACATGGAATTCCTCCTTGAAGTAATTGCGATTTAATATATAAAGTGTAATCGAGATTAGATATTTTGCAAATATGAGGTGAGAAACAATGGTAGAAAAACGAATCCCGATTCAAGTTGCTGAGGCAGTAGAGCGGGTTATGAAATACGCTAAGCATGGTGAAGTAGAAGAAGTTTTTATTACAGAAAGTTATGGGAGGATTCTTGGGGAGGATGTTGTCTCAGATCACGACGTTCCTCACTTCGATCGTTCTCCTTACGACGGTTTCGCAATTCGAGCAGAAGATACGAAGAAAGCGAGTCAAGAGCATCCGGTTGAATTTGAAGTAATAGGAGAAATCGGAGCAGGTTCTGTTTTTTTAGAAGAAGTAGGAGCTTTTCAGGCGGTTCGTATTATGACAGGAGCAGCTATTCCAGAAGATTGCAATGCAGTCGTAATGCTAGAGTTGACGGAAGGATTCGAGAAGAACGAAAGTACATATATGAAGTTGAAACGCCCTTTCAAAAATGGTGACAATGTGTCATTTAAAGGAGAAGATATAAAACAAAATCAAGTCCTTGTTAACAAAGGTGTTGTAATCAATCCAGGTGTTGCCGCACTGTTAGCGACGTTTGGATATAGCACTGTGAAAGTTGTAAAACAGCCTGTTGTCGGTATTGTAACGACAGGAAGTGAATTACTAGAAGTGCATGAGCCGCTAGAGCCAGGCAAAATTAGAAATAGTAACTCTTATATGATTGCAGCTCAAATTATGAAAGCTGGCGGGAAAGTGCGTTACTATGGACAACTTGCCGATGAGTTAGATGCATGTTTTACAGCTGTTAAATCAGCGATGGATGAGGTTGATATTTTAATTACAACGGGCGGTGTTTCAGTAGGAGATTACGACTACTTACCGGCTATTTATGAAAAGTTACAGGCAAATGTGCTTTTTAATAAAATAGCGATGAGACCCGGAAGTGTAACGACAGTAGCTGAAGTTGATGGAAAGTTACTTTTCGGTTTATCAGGTAATCCATCAGCTTGTTATGTAGGTTTCGAATTGTTTGTGCATCCGGTTATAAAAACGTATTTGTATGCGAAGGAGCCTCACATATATAGGGCAGACGCTATTTTGCAAAAAGATTTTCCGAAACCAAATCCGTTTACTCGTTTTGTAAGAGCGAAAGCGAGCATTGTTAATGGGGCACTACAAGTGACGCCGGTCGGTTTAGATAAATCGAGTGCGGTATCTTCACTCACAGATGCGAATGCTTTTATCGTGTTGCCCGGAGGAACGAGAGGATTTGAAGCAGGGATGAAAGTATCTGTATTATTGTTAGAGCACTCCGAGGGATGTGATTGGCCATGGGCAACGCCCCTTCAATCTTACAAATAGTAGGGTATCAAAATAGCGGGAAAACAACACTTGTAGAGAAAATTGTGCATGCATTAGCCGAAAGCGAAATGAAAGTTGCTACAATTAAGCATCATGGTCATGGTGGTTTTCCTGAAGTAGCGCAAAAAGATAGTGAAAGGCACCGGAAAGCTGGTGCTGTCGTAAGTAGTGTAGAAGGCGCTGGATTACTATCTCTGTCTTCATTACGAGATGAATGGTCCTTGCAAGAAATTATCCGCTTGTACGAATTTTTTGAAGTGGATACGATTTTAATAGAGGGCTATAAAGCTGAGAAATATCCAAAAGTAGTGTTACTTCGTTCTGCGGAAGACATTGAACTTTTACATAAGGTAGAAAACGTAGTAGCAATTATTACGTGGGATAATGTCCTGTCAAATTTAAGAGAAGACTATAAAGTATTTCATATAACAGAAGAAAAATTGTATGTAGACTGGTTTTTACAAACGGTTAGGAGTGCAAAATGATAAATACGTATTATGAAGTAATTGATACAGAAATCTCGATTGAAGAGGTGGCAAAGAAAGTAATTCGACGTGAATGCGGTGCTGTTACAACATTTATTGGAACGGTTAGGGAGTTTACGAAAGGGCGTCGTACATTATACTTAGAGTATGTTGCTTATAAGTCGATGGCAGAAAAGATGCTACAGAAAATCGGGACAGAAGTGAAGGAGAAATGGCCTGGTACACATGTTGCGATTACACATCGCATTGGCACGTTGCAAATTTCTGATATAGCGGTTGTTGTTGCTGTATCAACGCCGCATCGTAAAGAGGCCTATGAGGCGAATGAATATATTATGGAGCGTATTAAGCAAATTGTTCCGATTTGGAAAAAGGAGTTTTGGGAAGATGGCGACTCATGGATTGGTGATCAATTAGAAAAGACACCATATCCAACAGGAGAGCCTGGGAAGGAGCTATAAATATGATTCGAGTATTGTTATTTGCGAACTTGCAAGAAGAAGCAGGAACAAGTGAATTACAAATAGAGAAAGAAAATATTACGGTTGCAGAGTTAAAAGATATTGTCGCGAAGGAATATAATGTACCAGTATCAGCACCAATTATGGTTGCGATTAATGAAGAATATGCAAATGAAGATGATACGATACAATCCGGTGATGTAGTTGCACTTATACCACCAGTGAGCGGTGGTTAATATTGGATTTGTACTAGAAAAAACGACTTTCCTAAATAGGAAAAGTCGTTTTTTTATGGGCGTTTTGAGAACACTAACTTATAGAACAAGGAGGGAATTATGAAAAAGATATGTGTAATGATTACAATGATATGTTCCATTTTTTTCTCTTCTCCAAGCTATTCTTGGGCGAAAGAATCGAAGGAACAACTTTTAGAGAGTGCACTACTTAATCGATATTACTCAGTTATAAGGCAAGCGACAGAAGATCAGTATGAATGTGATTCAGTTACAAATATAAAGCGTCTAGGCAAGAAAGATGAATTTGTTCCTAGATTTGAAGTGACGCTACAATTTCTTACATTTCAAGGGGCGCATAATCCGCCGAATGATCGTATTACACTCACTTTAGAAGATTATTTAGATCACATAAAAATAAAAAAAGTGGAGCGAGAAAAAAATGTTTCTGGTGCTATTGCAGAAAAGGTTTGCGCACGAGCGAAAGAGAAAATGAAAGCTCACTCTAATGGTGTAGAGCGGTAACAGATGACATTTAGTAAAGAAAGGTAATGAGCCATGGATATACTTTTAGCGATTTTACCAGCTATATTTTGGGGAAGTATTGTGCTATTTAACGTGAAACTGGGCGGTGGACCGTATAGTCAAACGCTTGGTACAACGCTTGGTGCACTTATTTTCTCGATTGTTGTTTATATTTTTGTAAAGCCAGTATTAACTCCTACTGTTATTGGAGTTGGAATTGTGTCAGGTTTATTTTGGGCACTTGGTCAGGCGAATCAATTGAAAAGTATTGATTTAATGGGTGTTTCGAGGACGATGCCCGTTTCAACAGGGCTGCAATTAGTTGCGACGACTTTATTTGGCGTTATCGTATTTCATGAATGGTCTACGACAATATCAGTCGTCCTTGGAATTTTAGCGCTCGTTTGTATTATTATCGGTGTTATTTTAACATCACTTCAAAGTGAAGAAGAAAAAAATGCAGAGCAAGCAGCAAATTTTAAAAGGGGTATCATAATTTTATTAATTTCAACAGTCGGTTATTTAGTTTACGTAGTAGTTATTAGGCTATTTAACGTAGATGGTTGGTCGGCTTTATTACCACAAGCAGTTGGTATGGTGTTAGGAGGTATTTTACTTACGTTTAAACATCATCCATTTAATAAGTATGCGATACGAAATATTATTCCAGGATTAATTTGGGCAGCAGGAAATATGTTTTTATTCATTTCGCAGCCGCGTGTCGGAGTCGCAACAAGCTTTTCACTATCACAAATGGGAATTGTTATTTCGACGCTTGGCGGGATTCTTATATTAGGTGAAAGAAAAACGAAACGCCAATTAACGGGGATTGTTGTTGGTATCGTTTTTATTATCGCAGCTGGAATTATGTTAGGGATTGCAAAAGGTTAAGGAGGTATTGAAATGTATAGTGATTTAGAAGGAAAAGTTGTCATTATTACAGGATCAGCGACTGGTCTCGGAAGAGCGATGGGAGTAAGGTTTGCTAAGGAGAAGGCGAAAGTCGTTATTAACTATCGCTCACGAGAGTCGGAAGCGAATGATGTGTTAGAAGAAATAAAAAAGGTAGGCGGGGAAGCGATTGCTGTAAAAGGTGATGTGACCGCAGAGGGAGATGTTGTGAATCTCATTCAATCTGCTGTGAAAGAGTTTGGTACGCTCGACGTTATGATTAATAATGCAGGAATAGAAAACGCGGTACCGTCGCATGAAATGCCATTAGTGGATTGGAATAAAGTAATCAATACGAATTTAACAGGCGCTTTTTTAGGAAGCCGTGAAGCGATTAAATATTTTGTGGAACACAATATTAAAGGATCTGTCATTAATATGTCTAGTGTTCATGAGAAAATTCCGTGGCCACTATTCGTACACTATGCCGCAAGTAAAGGCGGTATTAAACTTATGACAGAAACGTTAGCGTTAGAATACGCACCAAAAGGTATTCGAGTAAATAATATTGGACCAGGTGCAATTAATACGCCAATCAATGCTGAAAAGTTCGCTGATCCTAAAAAGCGTGCTGACGTAGAAAGTATGATACCGATGGGCTACATTGGAAAACCTGAAGAAATCGCAGCAGTAGCAACGTGGCTCGCTTCAGCAGAGGCGAGTTACGTAACTGGAATTACGTTATTTGCAGATGGTGGAATGACTTTATACCCATCGTTTCAAGCGGGGCGTGGGTAATAAAAAAGGCCAAAGAGATCTATCTCTTTGGCCTTTTTAAGCAAAAAAAAATAGCGGTCAGCTATTTTTAAAATTAATGATTAATTGTATCTTGAAGAAATTCTGTTGCTTGATGTTCTGAAACATTCTGTACGAGCGCAACTTCGCTAATAACCATTTTGCGCGCATTATCTAGCATTTGTTTTTCGCTCGCATTTAATGCTCTTTCTTTATTGCGACGAAGTAAATCACGAACAACTTCTGCACTATCTTGAAGATTGCCGTTCTTCATTTTTTCCATATTCATTGTATATCTTTGTTTCCAGGAAAGTGAGGGGTCTGATTCCCCATGATGAAATTCAAGAAGTATACCATCTAACGTACCTTTATCAACGATATAACGTATACCTGACTTTTGTAATTGATTCATCGGAAGCATTACTTGCATATCTTTATTAATGATGCGTATAACACAATATTGACGTGTAGTACCTAATATTTCTTTTTCTTCAATTGCTTCGATGATTCCTGCACCGTGCATTGGATAAACGATTTTATCACCAATTTGAAACAAATCATCCACCTCCATATGTGGTAACCATCTTTAATGATAACATACTTAGATAAAAATGTCAAATTTTATATAATATCATATCTGATATACTGTAGTCAATATATAAAAGTCGTTTTTTTAGATGTTTTTTTGCCCTTATATGTGAAACGAAAAGAGGAGATTTTTTTAGAAAAATAGTACAGGCGAAGAAAGAGGGCATATCCACTTATTTTTAAGCATAAAATGTAAAATCGCTAATACAATATACCTAAATCCGTTCTTTGCAAGGGAGGGAGAGAAGGTGGGGCGCACAATTAAAATTGATATTACAAATAAAGTTGTGGCTAAATTTAGACCAAATTATTTGGAATTATATACGAGTAAATTTATGATAGGTAAGTTTTATGTCTATACTGAAGGTAAGCAATATGTGTTAGAAGACGGATATATATACGAAGAAGGAAAGTTTTATCGCATCATAGATACGCACCGTGGCAATAATCAAGCGGCGGAGGGCTGCGATCTAGGATGGTGTTAACATGATTCGTGTGAAAGTATTTGATGAAAGTCATGAAAAAGACTTAGAAGATGCAGTAAATGTATTTTTGAAAAAAATTGATGATGGAAATTTTGTAGATATAAAGTATCAAGTTGGTGTTTCAATTAATGATGATGAAAATCAAATTTATTGTTTTTCAGCGATGATTGTTTATAAAGCATAAAAAAGAGCTGGGGAGCCAGCTCTTTTTTATGCTTTATGTTGGGACAACATGTGTCGGTAAAATATTCATAATAGATTGTGTTGCGCCTGTTTTCTTTGCTGTTAAAAGAATTTCTCCTGTTTCATGCTCCTGAGCATCAGTGCACATACCGAGGTGATAACGATCACCTAAAAATGGATCAATATAAAAACCGTTTTTGAATACTTTATCATTCGGATGTTTTTCATGGTGAATTTCAGAACAATTAATGCAATAGAACATAGCTTACATCCCCTTTTTATTTTTGTTTAAAAAAGTGAGTAGGTAGTCATTTCGCTCCTAAGGAAATGTTGAGGAGAAGAGAAATAACTACCTACTCAAATGGTGGGCATATTCCTTCTGATTTTTTATATCTCACGTATTGTCCCTGAGGGAAGGAGGAGAGACACAGTACGCATGATATAAGTAAGGCGCTTCTTTCAATATGAATGATGGAGTTTCATGTTGAGAGAAGTTTCTATTTTTTATTGCCTTTGTGAGTATATTATGAGGGAATGCTGAGAGGGTGTTTGTCCTGTTGAAAAAATGTTGAGAATTTCTCAACAGTGAACATAGCCTTCCTTGACATATAACCAAATGGTGTTATATCATCAGAAATGAAACTAAAAGGTGTTATTTTTGCACCGAATAAAGGAGAATTAAAATGGAACAACAAAATACATTAAATGATATTAAACAAACAATCGTTTTTAACGCGTCTATTCAAAAAGTATGGAATGTAGTATCAACTGCAGAAGGAATTGCGTCATGGTTTATGCCAAATGACTTTGAATTAGAGGTAGGACATGAGTTTCATGTGCAATCGCCATTTGGGCCATCACCATGTAAAGTGTTAGAAATTGATGAGCCAAACCATTTATCATTCTCATGGGACACAGATGGCTGGGTTGTTTCATTTAATTTGAAAGACCTAGGAGATAATAAAACAGAATTTACGTTAATTCACGGCGGCTGGAAACATCCTGATGAAATTCTTCCGAAAGCGAATGCGAAGAGCTCTATTATTCGCGATAGAATGAATGGCGGATGGGTAGCGATTGTAAATGAAAAACTGAAAAAGGTTGTTGAAGGTTAAATGTCTTCGTCAGCAGCGAAATATGATGTATTTCAAGCAATTGCTGATCCAACCCGCCGAGAAGTATTACGGTTATTAAGTGATAAAGAGTTACCAATTTCAAAAATAACGGATCATTTTCCGATGAGCCGTACTGCAGTTGTAAAGCACCTTCATATTCTTTCAGAAGCGAATTTAGTGAGTGGAAGAAAGAGTGGAAGAGAGAAGATATATCGTTTGCATCCAGAACCATTAGAAGAATTACAGCAGTGGCTCTCGTACTATGAACGATTTTGGGATAATAAATTGTCTGTGCTTAAACATATTGTGGAGAATGAGGAGTAGAGTATATAAAGAGGATGACCGAAATGGTCATCCTCTTTATTATTGTTCACTTGTTTGTTTAGCTGGCTTTAATAAGAGCCAAGCGATAATTAATGTGAATACCGCTAATACGAAAGTGCTCATATAAATGACGTGTACACTTGATGCCAGTGCCTCTTGAGACTCGGTTGCTACGTTTGCTGTAGCTCCGCCGTGTCCGCCAGAAGAAACAAGATCAAGATTTTTAATACCACGTGCGTGAATCATCGTATTGAAGATTGTTCCGAAGATTGCAGCGCCTAGTGTTTGACTAAATGTATTAATAAATGTGTTTAAACCAACTGCCGTTCCGCGCGTATGAGCCGGTACAGCTGCTTGAATTGTGACCATGTAAATTGGTGTAACAAGCCCCATTCCTAAGCCGAATAATCCGACTGCAACATAAATAAGGAACGATGGTGAATCTGTTGATAATGTAAATAATAAGAAAGTAGCAACTGATAAAATGCTAGCTCCAAGTAAAATGATTTGTTTCGTTTGTAACTTGCCAACTAAGTTACCGGAGAACATAGCACCAAATGTCCACATAACAGGAATCGGCATTAAAATGAGTCCAGCTTCTGTCGCATTTTTTCCTAAAACACCTTGGCTCCAAATTGGAAGATACACTGTAATGCTAATAATCATTGCGCCAGCAATAAGTGTTAGTATGTTTATAGTAGATAGTGTACGGTTAGAGAAAAGTGCTAGCGGAATTAATGGTTCCGGAGATTTTTTCTCGATGTATAAGAAAATAATGAATGAAACAGCGGCAAAGATTAATAGGCCGATAATTGAAATGTCTCCCCAGTTTTGCTTACTGCTACCCGTTAATAATGCGTATAGCAGAGCGATTGTACTTAATGAGAAGACTGTTGCTCCAAGGTAATCGATATGTTGCTTAGTGGCAGACTTAACAGATTCCTTATAAGAAATGGCAAACATTAAGCAAGCGATAATTCCAAAAGGAACGTTTAAGAAGAAAATATAGCGCCAAGAAAGAGAATCAACTAAAAATCCGCCGACTAACGGCCCAATAACACCAGATACACCCCAAACGGCACTCATCCAGCCCTGTGCTTTCGCGCGGTCTCTCGCTTCGCTATATAAGTCTCCAATAATCGTCATTGTGATCGGCATAACAGCACCAGCCCCTATACCTTGAAGAGCGCGGAAGAATATTAATTGTTCCATTGATGTAACGACTCCGCAAAGTGCAGAACCGATTAAGAAGATTGTTGCTCCGATGAGCAGAACCTTTTTACGGCCGAATAAATCAGCTAGTTTTCCGTATATTGGAGTCGAAACAGCTGTTGCAAGCATATAGATTGCATATACCCAACTAACAAGTTCGACGCCTGACAAATCACTCGTTATACGAGGGATCGCTGTACTAACGATCGTTCCTTCTACCGCAGAAAGAAACGTCATTAGCATTAAAGACATCATGACTTTTTTTCTCATATTTTTTCCCCTTACCCTTTTTTAAATATTCAACAATATAAAATATAAAGGTACTAAGCTATATAAAGCAACAAAAAAGAACGAGAGGTAGGAGGAGGGCATATGTGACGTTCCTTGTTGGTAAGTTGATATCTCTTGTCAAATCGCCGATATAATTTCATGTACATATAAAAAAAGAAACAGGAACCCCTGTTTCTTTTTTTAATACTGCATTTTTGCGTTTTCTCCAGCTGTTGTTCCGGCAATTCTACCAGTAACGAGAGCAGATGTAATGTTATAGCCACCAGTATAACCGTGAATATCAAGAACTTCTCCGCAGAAATATAAGCCATTCGTGAATTTAGAAGACATTTCTTTCGGGTTAATTTCTTTAACGGATACACCGCCGCCAGTAACGAATGCTTTTTCAATTGACTGCGTACCATTTACATTCACAGTAAATTCTTTAAAGTCTTTCACAAGTGCACGAATCTTCTCGTGAGAAACTTGTCCAGCTTGTTCGCTGCCATCAATTTCATTTTTTTCTAATAAGAATAAGAAGTAACGCTCAGGAACATAACCTTTTAAAACGTTTTTAATTCCTTTTTTCGGATCTTCTTTCATTTGTTTCAGCATGCGCTGGAATAGTTGTTCACTATTTTCTTCTGGCAATGCATCGATACTCATGTGCACTGTGTTCGTTTTAAACTTTTTCATAGTTTTCACAACGAATTGGCTACAGCGAAGAGCAGCAGGACCAGATAGGCCGAAGTGAGTGAAAAGCATGTCCATTTTATGAGAAATGATAACTTTTCCTTTCGGATTTAATACACTTAAGTTTACATCTCGTAAAGCAAGACCTTGCAATGAACGGTCACGAATAAACGGTTCGTTTGAAAGGATGGGTACTTCTGTTGGGAATAATTCTGTAATTGTATGACCAGCTTTTTCAGCCCAAGCGTATCCGTCTCCAGTAGAACCAGTTTGAGGAACAGATTTTCCGCCAACAGCGATAACGACGTGATTCGTTTCTAATACTTCACCTGTTTGCAGAATAACAGCCTTCGTTTGACCGTTTTCATATTCAATCGTTTCAACAGGCGTATTCGTACGTATTTTCACACCTAAGTCTTTTAATCGTGTTAAAAGTGCATCTACAACAGATTGCGCTTTATTTGATACTGGGAACATGCGGCCATGATCCTCTTCTTTTAGCTCTACACCGAGTTTTTCGAAGAATGTAATAATATCTTCATTATTGAAAATAGAAAAAGCACTGTATAAGAAGCGACCGTTTCCTGGTATATGTTTAACGATTTCATCAAGTGGTAGACGGTTCGTCACGTTACAACGACCACCACCAGAAATCGCAAGTTTACGCCCTAGTTTATTTCCTTTATCAAGAAGTAAGACGCTTGCGCCTTCTTCAGCAGCACCGATTGCAGCCATTAGCCCTGAGGGACCGCCGCCGATGACAATAACATCATAATGCATAATATATCGACCTCATTTTCTACATTTCCTGCCTAAAAGAATAGCATGTTTTCCCTTAAAAGAAAAATAGAGTGAAGTACTGCTTAAGGGGAGAATTGTGGTACAATACAAAAGTTAGAGTTCAGCAATATACTGCTATTTATGGGCAATAAGACTACCATCTTAAGATTTATGAGAAGTAAAGAGGGAGTTAAAAAGGTCCGTAAATGCTCGAATGATTAGTAGGAGGGGAGTCTCCCGCTAATTATAGTTTCACTTTATGTAGATGTAGGAGGATTTTCGTATGTCCGATTCAAAATTTCTGCGCGGAACGCTTATTGTGACGTTAGGGACATTTTTAGTAAAGTTCTTAGGCATGATTTACGTCTTTCCGTTTCATGCATTAGTAGGCACAGAAGGCGGAACGCTCTATACATATGGATACATTCCATATACGATATTTTTAAGTATTGCAACGGCAGGGGTGCCGCTTGCTGTTTCGAAGTTTGTTTCCAAATATAATGCACTTGGCGATTATAAAACGAGCCGGAGAATGTTCCGCTCAGGAATGGTTATGATGATAGTAACCGGAGTTCTTTCGTTCCTAGTTCTATACATGACCGCACCATTATTTGCAGAAGCAATGCTTGGTAAACAAAGTTTACAAAATAAGATAGAAGAAGTTACGACGATTATTCGTCTCGTAAGTTTTGCGCTTATTGTTGTGCCGGCAGCAAGTTTGATCCGTGGTTATTTCCAAGGGCACCAATCGATGGGACCGACTACGGTGTCACAAATTATTGAGCAAATTATTCGTATCGTCTTTTTATTAGCGGGTAGTTTCATCGTTATTAAAGTACTTGGCGGTACAGTAGCAACGGCAGTTGGGGTTGCGACATTTGCTGCATTCGTTTCAGCAGTTGGAGCACTTGGCGTATTAATTTGGTACTGGTTAAAACGTAAGAAATATTTGGATCAATATTTAATTGAGCAAACTGTACCAGAATCGACGGTAAGTACCGCTCAATTGTTTAAAGAGTTGTTTGCGTATGCAATTCCTTACGTTGTAATTGGGTTAACAATTCCTTTATATCAACAAATTGATACATTGACATTTAACTCTATTATGCAGGCGATTGGTCAAGGAGATATCGCAGAGCGAGCACTTGGTATTTTCACGATGTGGACGCATAAATTAATTATGATTCCAGTATCACTTGCAACAGCGTTTAGTTTAACGCTCGTGCCAGCGATTACAAAGTCGTTTACTGAAAAGCAATACCGTTATTTAAAATTACAAATTACACAAACATTCCAGGCGAATATGTTTTTAACATTGCCAGCAGTTATCGGTATTTCTACACTTGCATATCCAATTTACACTGCTTTCTACGATTCAGATCCACTAGGTGGACAAGTATTAATGTGGTATGCGCCAGTTGCATTGTTATTCGCTTTATTCACAGTAACAGCAGCAATTCTGCAAGGGATTAACCAGCAGAAACATGCGATTGTTGCGCTTTTGATGGGTGTTATTTTGAAATTTGTATGTAACGTAATCTTTATTCGCTATTTCGGTACAGTTGGGGCGATTTTGGCTACTGCAGTCGGCTTCTTAGCTTCTGTATGGTATACGAATAGACAAATCAAAAAACATGCAAACTATTCATTTAGTGTTGTATATAAGAGAACATTCCAAATTGCAATATTAACACTTGTAATGGTTATTGCTGTAAAACTATCACAATGGCTTCTATCCTTCATGATTTCGCCTGATGGCCGTATGGGTGCTCTTATTACAGTTGCGATTTGTGCAGGTATTGGTGGACTTGTTTACGGATTGTTAGCGATTCGCACAGGAGTACTAGAAAGAGTATTTGGCGGAGAAGCTTTAGAGAAAATCCAGCGTAAACTTGGTAGTAGATTCAAAATAAAGTTGAAATCAAAAGGGGCGTAAATACGTCCCCTTTTCTTATGATAAATAAAGAAGGTGAAGAACATGAGATTAGATAAATTATTAGCGAACATGGGACACGGAAGTAGAAAAGAAGTAAAGAAATTATTGAAAGATGGCGTTGTGAAAATTGATGGGACGCCAGTGAAAGATCCGAAGTTTCATGTGAATGTAGAAGAACAAGAGGTTATGATTCACGGTGAAGTTGTGGAATATAAAGAGTTTGTTTATTTAATGATGCATAAACCACAAGGTGTTATTTCAGCGACAGAAGACGATAACCACGAAACGGTAATAGATTTATTAGAATTAGAAGATGCGATTTTTGATCCATTTCCTGTTGGGAGACTCGATATTGATACAGAAGGTTTCTTATTGATCACAAATGACGGAAAGTTAACGCATCAACTATTATCTCCGAAAAAGCATGTGCCGAAAAAATACTATGCACACGTTTCAGGAGTTGTAACGGAAGAGGATGTAAAAGAATTCGCTAAAGGTGTTATTTTAGAAGATGGCTATGAAACGAAGCCAGGCGAACTTACGATTTTAAAGAGTGATGATATTTCTGAAATTGAGCTCGTGATTACAGAAGGAAAATTCCATCAAGTGAAGCGTATGTTTGAAGCGGTAGGGAAAAAAGTAGTGTACTTAAAGAGAACAGAGATGGGACCTTTAGTGCTAGATGAAGAGTTAGAACTTGGGCAATATCGTGAATTAACAGATGAAGAAGTAGAAATGTTAAAAACATATCAAGTAGATAACGAAAAGTAACGCCTAATTTCAAAGCATAGAAAAGACCCCTTTCTAATGAGTTAGAAAGGGGTATGTATTTATTTACATACAATTATTTTTTTGTTATGAGGTCATTCTCACTTTCTTTCCTGTCGTTGTCCACTTGCCGCGGCAAGGGCTATACACGAGTTCATTAAACTGCAACACATTTAGATCACGTTGTATCGTTCGCGGTGTGATCCCGAACTCATCTACAAGGTCTTTCGTTGTTACCGTACCGTTTTCATTGATGTACATATAAATCGATTTAATGCGTGTTAGCATACGAGTAGTTGTAGGTTTCAAGAGAAAACCACTCCTCTACTAGTTTTTTTGACCCCATTCAGGAAAGAAGGTCGTTACTACCATTGTACTCTACATGATAAAATTCATGCTTTAATCTACTTAAATTTTACAAAAGTTTAACAAATATTCATATAGAAAAATATTGGTAGTTGACATTGTATATTTTGTCAGTCAACTAACTCATAAATTTCTACGTAAAACGCCAAATTCCTGCAAATTTTTTTGAGAAAATAAAAGAAAAACTAATGAGGAATATCTGAAATATTACAATTATTAGTTATTGGATTTTCATGTATGGCATAAGAGATTTTGGTTTGCTATGATGAAAGAGACAATATAGTGAAGGATGGATGCGTGATGTCAACGATTAATTGGACAGAAGAAGTTGCAAAACGAAAAGATGATTTAATTCGTGATACACAACAATTTTTACAAATTAAAAGTGTATGGGAAGAAGAATCTGCGAAAGAGGGCGCACCATTTGGTGACGGTGTAGAAAAAGCTTTATCTTTTATGTTACATAAAGGAGACGCAGATGGTTTCGCTTCTAAAAATTTAGAAGGGTATGCAGGTCATCTTGAAATGGGACAAGGAGAAGAATTAGTAGGTATCCTTTGTCACGTTGATGTTGTACCAGAAGGAGATGGCTGGACAACTCCTGCGTATAGTGCGGATATTCGCGACGGGAAGATTTTTGCACGCGGTGCGATTGATGATAAAGGGCCGACAATGTCAGCTTATTATGCAATGAAAATTGTAAAAGAATTAGGCTTACCTCTTTCTAAACGTGTTCGTATGATTTTAGGAACAGATGAGGAAAGTAATTGGAAGTGTGTAGATCATTACTTTGAAAATGAAGAAATGCCAACAATCGGTTTTGCACCAGATGCAGATTTTCCAATTATTAATGCTGAAAAAGGAATTTCTGACATACAAGTTGTTCAAAATGGTAGCGAAGAGAAAGAAGGCGCATTTAAGCTGATTTCATTTGAGTCAGGTCGTCGTTTGAATATGGTTCCTGATTATGCAGAAGCGATTATTACAGGAGAAGATGTAAATGCACTTACAGTAGCATATGAGGAGTATTTACAAACTGCTAAAAAAATGGGTAAAGCAATTGTAGAAGGAAATACGGTTACGTTACAAATTAAAGGGGTTTCAGCTCACGGATCTACTCCGGAAAAGGGAGAAAATGCAGGTTTATTATTGGCAAACTGCTTAACGAAAGTTTCTCTTGATGGAAAAGGGGCTTCGTTTGCATCGTTTGTAACAGAAACATTTACAGGAGATATTTTGGGCGAGAAAGCTGGTATTTCTTATAAAGACGATATTAGCGGTCCGTTAACAGTGAATGTTGGTCGCCTTTCTTATACGAAAGAGAATGGTGGTAATTTAGGATTAAATGTACGTTATCCAGTTACGACTAACTTTGAAGAAATGATTGCGAAGTTAAAAGAATATGTCGGTACTCATGGATTTGAAGTGGCGGATTATTCGAACTCTCGCCCGCATCACGTTGATAAAGACCACGTATTAATTCGTACGTTGCAACGCGTATATGAAGAACAAACAGGCGAAAAAGCAGAACTATTAGCAATCGGCGGTGGTACTTATGCTCGTTCATTGAAAGCTGGCGTTGCATTTGGCCCGCTATTCCCTGGAAAAGAAGAACTTGCGCATCAAAAAGATGAGTACATTGAAATTGAAGATTTATTAAAAGCAACAGCGATTTATGCTCAGGCGATTTATGAATTAGCAAAGTAATGGATATGTAAATAATGAGAGGCCGTCCCAAAAGGTTTTTTGGGACGGTTTTCTGTTAGGGGTAGTAGGTTGCTTCTCTTGTCGTATTTTGTTGTTAAGTCGATATAATTTCAATTACTATTGCAATTTTAACTTGGTTAGACTTTTTAGGAAGGTTCGATTCTTTTTAACTGAATGAGATAAGAAAGAAAAGCAACAATAACATAAAGGAGACGATGTAGATGGTGCCGCATTATTTTGTCGCAGTAACTTTACCACGTCATATAAAAGAAATTCTTTCTAATTACAAAGTGGAAATGAAGGATGAATTACTATTTCGCTCGTGGGTACATGAAGAAGACTATCATATTACTCTTTCATTTTTAGGAAGTGCGACAGAGGAACAATTAGAAGGAATAAAGAATGGATTACAAACACTTACAGAAATCAAAGAACTAACTTTCACGTTACAAGAATTTTCAACGTTTGGCATGGAAGACGAGCCGCGTATTTTTTGGGTGAAGGTAAGTGAGAATAATAATTTGGTTCAGTTGCAAAAACAAGTGCATATAATTTGTGAAGAAAATGGCTTCTCTCTAGACACGCGCCCTTATCATCCGCATATTACTGTTGCGCGTAAATGGGTAGGAGAAAAAGTATTTGATCTGGCAAATGTAAAAGGCTTACCTGTAACATCATTTCAAGCAGATACGATTACTTTGTATGAATCTCACGTGAAGGAAACGCCAAAGTATAGACCGGTTGCTGAAATAAAATTACAAAAATAGAATGTATGAAAACGTTTTTTATACAGGTGAATATACTATAGAGAATAATGTTTTACTGTATAGAGTCTTGCTGATAAGAAAAGCCTTATCATTTGCAGCTCGTTTCACCCCTCTATTTGCGGGCAGTAAGACTCCCACCTCAAAATTAGGATAAAGCAAAGAAGTTAGGTGGGAGATCTACTGCCCATAAAGGCCCGATTGGTGTGGGCTAATAATCAGTGGGGTAAAGCCTTCCCACTGATTAAAGTTTCACTTTATTTTAACTTTAAGAATGATGGTGATTTTTTTATGTTGAAAGTAAAACGTCCATTTGATGCCTATTTAGATGAAATGAATAAAATTACAATTTTGCTCCCGCATGCGTATGGAACAAGCCGGACATTTCGTTTACAAGAAGGAAGCAATTTGAAAGAATTGCCGATTGCTCATACTATTGCTCTTCCAGATGCAACGAAGTATGAGTGCTTTATAGAAGAGCCGCTAGATGTGGGGAAATATTATACAGTACGAGATGAACGGAACGAAGAAACAGATTTACAAATAGGCGCTGTGATTCGAACAGCAATTTTCGATGAAAAGTATTATTACGAAGGTACAGATTTAGGTGCTGTGTATCAAAAAGAAGTGACGATATTTAAAGTATGGGCTCCAACTGCAAGGCTTGCGAAAGTAAGAATTTATAAAAGTGATAAAGAATATATCGATTATGAAATGTACAGAGGAGAAAACGGAGTTTGGACTCATACATTACAAGGCGATTTAGCCGGAGTAAAATATACATTTCTCGTATGTATTAATTTAATATGGAATGAAGCAGTGGACCCTTACGCAAAATCAGTGACTGTAAATGGGAAATACGGTATTGTTATCGATTTGGAAAAGACGAATGTAACAAAACGAGAGGAATTACCACCATTACAGTCAATGACAGATGCGATATTGTATGAACTGCATATTCGTGATGCTACTATTCATCCAAACAGTGGAGTGAATAATAAGGGGACATATAAAGGATTGATAGAAGAGGGGACAACGGGACGAAATGGGACGTTAACGGGATTGTCTCATATAAAAGATTTAGGTGTTACACACGTTGAACTATTACCTTTATATTGTTTCGGCGGTGTAGATGAGGCGAATCCTGCTTCCGCATATAATTGGGGTTATAATCCATTATATTACAATGCACCAACAGGATTTTATGCTACAACCCCCTCTGATCCGTACAATAGGATAGTAGAGTGTAAACAACTGATTGAAACATTCCATGCATGCGGCATCAGGGTAATTATCGATGTTGTATATAATCATGTTTATGAAAGAGAGTTATCATCATTTGAGAAGCTTGTCCCGGGATATTATTTTCGTCATGGTGAAGATGGTATGCCTTCTAATGGGACGGGAGTTGGAAATGATATAGCATCTGAACGGAAAATGATGAGGAAATTTATTGTAGAATCTATTTTATATTGGCTTACTGAATACAATGTTGATGGGTTCCGATTTGATTTAATGGGAATTTTAGACGTTGAAACGATGAATGTGTTAGAAAAAGAAGTGCGAAAAATAAAGCATGATGCGCTGTTATTAGGTGAAGGATGGGATTTACAAACACCACTTCCTCTTGGAGAGAAAGCTACGTTAAATAACGCGAATAAAATGCCATGTATCGCACAGTTTAATGATCAATTTCGTGATGGAATAAAAGGAAGTACTTTTAATATAAATAAACGTGGCTTTGCATTTGGTGGGCATGTAGACTGTAATCATTTGCAGTATATAGTAGCTGGTAGCCTTTTAAGTATGAAAGAAACAGGATTATTCTTAGAGCCAATGCAAAGTATCAACTATGTAGAATGTCATGACAATATGACGATGTGGGATAAACTAGTGCAAAGTAATCCAGAATCAGAAGAAATTTTGAAAAGACGTCATCGATTAGCAACTGCAATAGTTATTCTTTCGCAAGGGATTCCTTTTTTACATGCAGGGCAAGAGTTTTATCGTACGAAGCAAGGAAACGAAAATAGTTATAATGCAAATGATGAAATCAATCGATTAGATTGGGAGCAAAAAGAAACAGAGATGGAGACAGTTAATTATATAAAAGGTTTAATCGCGATTCGGAAGGAGCATGGGGCATTCCGATTAAAAAGCGCTCATCTTATAAAAAAGCATATGAATTTTTTGCAAACATCAAAAGAAGCACTTGCATACCATTTGCAAAATGTAGAATCTTTCGGACCGTGGAAAGAGATTGTTGTGTTATTCAATAGCGGTTTGCAAAATGAAATAGTCGAGCTTCCAAAAGAAGAAACGTGGCATGTGATAGTAAACGAAAAGCAAGCAAAAATACAGCCAATTTCTTCATTTAGAGGAAAGGAACTTGAAATGGCTCCAACTAGCACGTATATATTGGCGATAATGTGACAAATCGCTACTTGACGGTGAGAATGTAATAAATGTAGAATTGACAAAGGTGACGATTTTGATAAGTTGTCATTCTATGAGTGATTTTGTAAAATAAACTAGAAGAGCAGGGGATTTATCCTGTTTTCGGCTTATGCCAAGTTTTCTTTTCATTCAACTACAGTAAAATATATGAATCCACAACATGTGTAGAAATGTTGCGGTTTTTCTTTTCATAACTATAAAAGATAAGGATTTGTTAACGGGTAATGAATATGGAATGGTTGGAACAATTATTAGGAAAAGAGTGGAGTCTTATACCGGCTGGTGGAGTAACGGGCGATGCATATATTGCGCAAAACGGACAACAAAAGTTATTTTTAAAGCGGAATACATCGCCCTTTTTAGCGGTATTGTCAGCAGAAGGAATTGTTCCAAAATTACTTTGGACAAGAAGGGTAACAAATGGTGATGTAATTTCTGCTCAAAAATGGCTTCCGGGACAGAAGTTAGAGCCAGAGGATATGAAACTAGAACGTGTTGCGAAACTTTTGAAGAAAATACACTCCTCTAAAGCGCTTGTGCAGATGATTCAAAGGCTAGGAAAGCAGCCGCTTCATGCGCAAGAGTTATTACAACAATTGCAACTTGTTTTAAGAGGAGATATAAGAGTTGATGAAACAATTCAGCAAGGTCTTCAATATTTAACAGAGTTATTAAAAGATATTGAGTACGATGAATTCGTTGTATGCCATTGTGATGTAAACCATAACAATTGGATATTGTCGGATGAAGATGAATTGTTTTTAATTGATTGGGATGGAGCTGTGATTGCTGACCCAGCTTTAGACCTTGGTATGTTATTATATTGGTATGTTCCGCGTCATGAATGGAGTGAGTGGCTCGGATATTATGATGTTGAACTAGATGAATCATTGCTTAGGCGTATGAGATGGTATGTTATAGTACAAACGATTTTATCTATTCAATGGCACACAACAAAAAAGCAGCAAGCAGAAGCTAAATATTGGCATCAATATTTACAGCAACTACTTGCTTCAGAATAATACTTAAGAAAAATTGTCCATTCCAGCAATCCACTGAGTAAGTTGTTCTTGATTATTGGAAATATGGTTGTCCAAATTAGAGGAAGATTTACCCGATTGACTATAAGAATATACATCGTTTAGCATTGCTTTAGCGTCACTACTTATACTATCGTTTGCGAGTAACGATTGAATGAGGCGCTCTAATTGCTCGCATTCAGAAACTGTCCCGCAGCAATCACTTTGATGGTTGACTAAAATATCTTTTAACACTTCTAATTGATGCTGTTGATTAATTGGCATGAACGGATCATCCTTTCGAGTGTTTTTCTCTCACTGGAAATGTAAGAGAAAAAGCTGTTTCGTCATGGAATGTTTAATGCTTTATGTAGTTTTTATCAAAATGGTACATCTTATACTTGAAAGAAACGGACCGAGTGCTCGTACGTGCTTGGTTTTTTGTTTGATAGATTGATTAAAACAGAAAGAAGGAATTTTTCCTTTAAAATAGTTTTGTAAAGAGAGGGAGACATCTATGCGTTTAAGACATAAACCTTATGCAATGGATCGAATTAATGAATATTCACATATCGTAATCGGAAACCCAGAAGAGCGCGCTGGTAACTGGAAAGAAGTATTTGGAAATGAACAACCAATTCATATTGAAGTAGGTACAGGACGTGGCCGCTTTATGTATGATATGGCAAAAGCGAATCCACATATTAATTATATTGGAATTGAAAAATTCACAAGTGTTGTTGTAGATGCACTTGATAAATTAATTGAAGAAGAATTACCGAACTTAAAGTTAATTAATAAAGATGCTGAAGATTTAAAAGTTTTCTTTGCAAAAGGTGAAATTGACCGCGTTTATTTAAACTTCTCAGATCCATGGCCGAAGAATCGTCACATGAAACGTCGTTTAACGTATAAAACGTTTTTACGCAATTATGAGGAAGTGTTAGTAGAGGGTGGAGAAATTCACTTCAAAACTGATAACCAAGGCCTATTTGAATACTCTCTTATGAGTATGGCTGAGTATGGTATGTTATTAACTTACCTTAGCCTAGATCTTCATAATAGTGATTATGAAGGAAACATTATGACAGAATACGAAGAGAAATTCTCTAGTAAAGGTCATCGTATTTACCGAGTTGAAGCGAAATATCGCACAGAACCTATGCAGTAATGCATAGGTTTTTTTGTAGCTAAAACAATCAGAATTTTATGTTAATATTAAAAAGAAAGGGGGATGAAAGATGGAACAGTTACAAATTGGAAATATAAAAGTGACATGGCTAAAAGGTGGGAATACACATTTAGATGGAGGTGCAATGTTTGGAGTTGTGCCGAAAGTACTTTGGTCACGCAAATATCAACATAATGATACAAACCATATTTATTTACGAACAGATCCGTTACTTTTGCAAACGAAAGAAGGAAACATGCTTATTGATTCTGGAATAGGAAACGGTAAGTTAAATGAGAAAATGAAGCGAAATCAAGGTGTAACAGAAGAATCATCGGTTTATGAATCGTTAGAAAAACTGGGTCTAAAGCCTGAAGATATTCATTACGTCTTAATGACGCACCTTCATTTTGATCATGCATCTGGTTTAACAAGGCGGGAAGGAGATCACTTTGTGCCGACGTTTCCGAATGCGAAAGTTTACGTAAGTGAAACGGAATGGAATGAAATGAGGAATCCAAATATTAGATCGCGTAATACATACTGGACGGAAAATTGGGAGCCGATTGTAGATAAAGTTGTTACCTTTCAGCAAGAAATAGAAATTACGGATGAAATAAAAATGGCGCATACGGGTGGTCATAGTGATGGACATGCCGTTGTCGTCCTTGAAAGTCAGGGTGAAACGATGCTTCATTTAGCGGACATTTTACCGACGCATGCACATCAAAATGTATTATGGGTAATGGCCTACGATGACTATCCAATGACATCGATTGAACATAAACAAAAGTGGATGAAGTATGGTGCTGAGAAAGAAGCATGGTTTACTTTTTATCATGACGCGTATTACCGTGCAGTAAAGTGGAATGAGGAAGGGCATATCGTAGAAAAAATAGAGCGAAAAACGAGTATAGAAGCTTAAAAAGAGGAGGTTGTTCCAGAATGTTTGTTGGAGCAGCCTCTTTTTTTATTGTCGGCGATTAAAAAAATAAGAGGTTCACCTAATGGGAACCCTCCTTTTTATGCTGCTATAACCTCTAAAACAGTACCTGTTTTAGCATCAACTAAAAATTCAAATCGTTCTTGTATATCATCTAACATCGTTGTAAGACCGCCGCGATAAACTTCGTATGCGACATCATATTTTTCAAATGTCTCTGGAACCATATGTACCCAAGAGCCAGTAATTTCACCTTTATGACTTAATGCTTGTTTCACCATTTTCAATGCTTTTTCTGAAGAAATATGGGATTGTTCTTGTACTTTGTTTGCAACAAGATAACCAGCTGCGAAACCAACGCCAAGACCTGCTACTAAACCTTTCCAGCTCATATATTCACCTCAATTCTGTAAAATAAAAATAGTGTACCGATAATAATTATAAAGCAAATACAGCTAAAAAAGAAGAAACTAGAAACATTTCGAAAATTTCGTTACAATAAAAGAGGTATTCTACTAAGGTTTGAAAGAAGGGGACTTCGTGAATAAAGAGACATTACAATTATTTCGTACGTTAACAGAATTACAAGGTGCATCAGGTTTTGAACATGATGTGCGCCGTTTTATGAAGCAAGAATTAAGCAAATATGCTGATGAAATTGTACAAGACGGTTTAGGTAGCGTATTTGGTCTGAAAAAAGGGGACGAAACTGGCCCACGCGTTCTTGTAGCAGGTCATATGGATGAAGTAGGTTTCATGGTTACGCAAATTACGAAAAACGGAATGCTTCGTTTTCAAACGTTAGGCGGCTGGTGGAGCCAAGTGTTATTAGCACAGCGCGTACAAGTTATGACAAAGAATGGTCCTGTTATTGGGGTTGTTGGTTCTATTCCTCCTCATTTATTAAGTGACGCGCAACGTGCAAAACCGATGGATATAAAAAATATGTTAATTGATATAGGTGCAGATAGCTATGAAGATGCGATTGAAATTGGTGTAAAACCAGGACAACAAATCGTGCCAATCTGCCCGTTTACGCCGATGGCAAATGAAAAGAAAATTATGGCGAAAGCTTGGGACAACCGTTACGGATGTGGCCTTGCAATCGAATTACTAAAAGAGTTAAAAGACGAAACTTTACCAAACACATTATACTCTGGTGCGACTGTACAAGAAGAAGTTGGTCTTCGCGGTGCACAAACTGCTGCAAATATGATTCAGCCAGACATTTTCTATGCGCTTGATGCAAGTCCAGCAAACGATGCGTCTGGTGATAAAACGCAGTTCGGTCAATTAGGAAAAGGTGCTCTTCTTCGTATTTATGACCGCACAATGGTAACTCATAGAGGAATGCGCGAATTCATTTTAGATACAGCAGAAACACATAACATTCCGTACCAATACTTTATTTCACAAGGTGGTACAGATGCAGGCCGTGTACATACAAGTAACTCTGGTATCCCATCAGCAGTAATTGGTGTTTGTGCACGCTATATTCATACACATGCTTCTATTTTACATGTTGATGATTATGCAGCTGCGAAGGAACTAATTACGAAGCTTGTGAGAGCGACGGACAAAACGACGTTAGAGACAATTAAGAATAACGCGTAAAGAGGAAGGGTGAAAAACCCTTCTTTTTTTAGGTTGAATAGATGACCCAGCGATGAATGGGTGCGGTCAGTGCCTAGTTGGTGCTCGAGCGATTTATTAAGACCGCGGGTAGGAAGAGAGGAAGGCTGG
The DNA here is from genome assembly GCF_040676495.1 of Bacillus sp. LBA3-1-1.1. NCBI lineage: Bacteria > Bacillati > Bacillota > Bacilli > Caryophanales > Bacillaceae > Bacillus > Bacillus sp. LBA3-1-1.1. Next base: position 5,505 of record NZ_JBEGIB010000017.1, on the reverse strand, counting down.
TTTTATTAAGACGAAAAGATGAATTTTATAGAGGTGAACAAAATGAAAGTAGTAGTTGGATCGAAGAATAAAACGAAGGTTGGGGCTGTGGAGAAGGTTTGGGAAGATGCTGAAGTTACATCTCTTTCTGTTCCATCAGGAGTAGCAAGCCAGCCTTTCTCAGATGAAGAGACCATGCAAGGAGCGGTAAATAGAGCGAAGCGAGCGCTGCAGGAAGGAGAAGCTCAAATCGGTATTGGGCTAGAAGGCGGCGTAATGAAAACAGCGCACGGTTTATTTATGTGTAACTGGGGAGCGCTAGCGACAAGTGATGGGAAAACATTTGTTGCTGGCGGGGCACGTATTAAGTTACCAGACGATTTTTTAGCACCTCTTGAAGAAGGAAAAGAGCTAAGTGAAGTGATGGAAGAGTTTGTAGAGCGAAAAGATATTCGTAGTCACGAAGGTGCTATCGGTATTTTTACAGATGATTATGTCGACCGAACTGAATTATTTGTACACGTTGTTAAGTTACTTGTTGGGCAATATAAGTATGATGAAAAGCAAGCATAAACCTTGCACCATGCGCGATGTATGGTAGTATAAAGAAAAGATTATAGTGTAAAAAAGTGCACTCGTTAGAGGAGGAAATATAGATGAAATCATTAGAAAGCATGGAACAATTCCAAGAATTAAAAAATGAAGAGAATGTAGTCTTCATGTTCTCAGCAGAATGGTGCCCAGATTGCCGTTTCGTTGATCCATTTATGCCAGAAGTAGAAGAGAAGTATAGTGATTTCTCATTTTACTATGTAGATCGTGATGAGTTTATTGATCTATGCGTGAAATTAGACGTATTTGGCATTCCGAGCTTTGTAGCGTACAATAAAGGTGAAGAAACTGGACGCTATGTAAACAAAGATCGTAAAACACAAGAGCAAATCGAAGAGTTCATTGAAGGTTTAAAATAAGACAATTAGCCAATTGAATTGTAAAAACAACCTCTACCTTCGCGGGGGAGGTTATTTTTTTGGAAGGGAGGAAAAAGAGATGAAAATGACAAGTAAAAAGATGAAAGACGAGTTAATGAAGAAATTATCTCGACCAGAATGGAATTTTCATTATGATAGCGAGAAAGAAGTTCTTCGTATTGAACAAACAGACTCGAAAAAAGGTATTAACGTATCACTTCCAGGAGTAGTAGCAAAATGGGAAGTGAATAAAGAAAAGGCGATTGAAGAGGTCGCTTATTACGTACAAGAAGCGCTAATTGCAATGCATAAAGAAGAAAATAGCACGGCGAAAATTTTACCTGTTATTCGCTCTACTTCTTTCCCGAAACAATCAGAAGAAGGAAATCCGTTTATTATGACGGACCACACGGCGGAAACACGTATTTACTATGCGCTAGATTCTAATAAAACGTATCGATTAATTGATGAGCGCTTATTGCAAAAATTAGAGCTTACAGAGCAACAAGTACGTGAAATGGCATTATTTAATGCTCGCTCATTAGGTTATGAATTTAAGCAGGACACAGTAGCAGGTAATACATTCTACTTTTTAAACACAAATGATGGGTATGATGCGACTCGTATTTTAAACGAATCGTTACTACAATCGATGCGTGAAAAGATCTCTGGTGACATGGTTGTGGCAGTTCCTCACCAAGATGTATTAATTATTGCTGATATCGTCAACGAAATCGGTTATGATATTATTGCACAAATGACAATGAAATTTTTTGCCGAAGGGCATGTTCCGATTACATCACTTTCATTCGTATATGAAGATGGGGACTTCGAACCAATCTTTATTTTAGCGAAGAATCGGAAGAAGACAGATGGAAAAGAGAAAGGATGAACGAAGTGAACGTTTTTTACAACCTTGAAGGAATTGGTGACACTTTAATTGTTACCTTACAAGATATTACTTTAGAAAACCGTACATTTGACCGCAAAGGAGATGTTGCTCGCGTATACGATCGTGAAAGCAACGTAACAGCAGGATTCAACATCTTTAATGCATCTTCTTATGTAGAAGTAACAGATAACGGAAACGTTACATTAACAAAAGAATTTGTTGAAAAAATTAACGACATTTTAGCAAAGAATGGCTTTGAAGAAAAAGTAGAAGCTGATTTCACGCCGAAATTTGTTGTAGGCTATGTAGCTGAAAAAGAGAAGCATCCAAATGCTGATAAATTAAACATTTGTACAGTAGAAATCGGTACAGAAACATTACAAATCGTATGTGGTGCACCGAACGTTGATGCAGGACAAAAAGTTGTCGTTGCAAAAATCGGCGCTGTAATGCCAAGTGGTATGTTAATTAAACCAGCTGAGCTTCGCGGTGTTCCTTCTTCTGGAATGATTTGCTCTGCACGTGAATTAGAGCTTCCAGACGCTCCACAAGAAAAAGGTATTCTTGTATTAGAAGACAGCTTTGAAGTTGGACAAGAATTTAAATTTTAATTGATATAAGAAAAAGTAGTCTCACAATATGTGGGGCTATTTTTTTTATGCGAAATTCTTAGGATTGTAACGTTTCTCTTCAAAATCTATATTGTATTTTGAAAATGTATTAGGTAAAATTTAGAAAAAAGAAGGGGATAGACGTATGAAACAACAACCAAAAATTGCAGAACTTCTGAAACGAATTGAAACTTCAAAACAGCAAGATATCGAGTTAGGTTCCTATGAAATTTATTTGTTTAGTGAAAGTGAATTAGAAAAAGGGCAAGTCGGTTACCGATATGATAAACATAAAAATTCATTAATAAGTGAAGGAAATGGGAAGTGGCAAGAAGGATGGATTGCGATCGGATATGAAACGGATATGGGCGATCCAGTTTTCGTGAATGTGGATGATGACGTTTATCCGGTTTATACTGCAGAGCGTGGTACAGAAACGTGGCAGCCTGTTTATATTGGAAGTATGGATGAGATTATACAACAATTATAAGAAATACTTTGAGTCCGGTGCAAAGTGATGGGAGAGAAGCATGAAGTATATAAAAATAATGAGCATTGCATTCATTGGAATATATATAGGAGGTTGTTCGCAAGAAGAGCCGAAAAAAGAAACAACATCTTCTGTACAACAAAAAAACGATGATAAAAAGGAAGATGCACCGGTAGAAAAGCAGCAAGAAGAACCGCAAGCAATTCAAACGAATGAGCAAGTGGAACATAAGCAGGAGGAAGTGCCGGCCGAGGAAAAGAAAGAGGAAACTACGCCAGTGCAGCCAACTGAGCAACCAGTACAAAATAATGAACAAAAAGTAGAGAGTAATGAAAAACAAGAAAAGTTTCTCGTCGTTATTGATCCAGGGCATCAACAAAAGGCGAATTTAAATTTAGAGCCGATTGGACCAGGGGCAACTACGCAAAAATATAAAGTGACAGACGGAACGACAGGGGTTGTAACGAAAAAGAGGGAATCAGTTCTTGTATTAGAAATGGCTTTTCTATTGAAAGAAAAACTGGAAGCAAAAGGTATACAAGTGTTGATGACGAGAACGGCTCATGAGGTTGATATAAGTAATAAGGAAAGAGCGACATTTGCGAATGATCATAAGGCGAATTTATTTTTACGTCTTCATGCAGACGGTTCTGAAAACCAAAACCAAAGTGGGTTCGCTGTATTGACGCCAGCAGAAGGAAATCTATATACGAAAGAAATTTATGCGGAGAGTCTTCAAATCTCTCAAACAATTGTAAACAAAATGAGGAAAAATCATCAGGTGAAAGTAAATGGAATTAAATTTCGGGATGATCTTTCTGGATTTAATTGGTCAAAAGTTCCAGGAGTACTATTAGAACTTGGATTTATGTCAAACCCTGAAGAAGACAAAAAATTATCTGACCCACAGTATGTAAATTCTTTATTGCAAAGTGTAACGGATAGTGTGGATGAATATCGGAAGGGTAAAGATTAAACGAGGTCTTACATGTAAGACCTCGTTTTTCTATATGAAAAACAATCGTGAATTAGAATATTATGGATAAAACTAATATGCTTAATTTTACCTGCACTTTTTGCCGAATGCTGATACAATAAAGGATGTTACTATTTAGTAGAAAGAGTGGTAAACATGTTAGATTGGATGAAAAAGCTGTTTAACAAAGAGGAAGAAAAAACAGTGATGAATAAAGAAGTACCGGCACAAATTGAAAGTCAGCCGAAAATTCCTCGTGTAAACCACTACACTGAAGCAAGAGAAGCACAAATGGCAAGTCGAAATGCAGGGAAATGCCGTTTTCCATTAATACCGGATAATGGGTTCGATGAAGAGGATGTAAGAGAAATAGAGCACTTTGAAGAACGACCTGTTCAAGTAGTAACATATGAAGAGCCGTCTGCTCAAAGCGGAATAAAAGTGGAAAGAAGCAGACGACTATATGTGGAAAAAGCAGTTCCTACATATGAAGAGCCGGAATTGCAATATGAACAGGAACAAGAGCCTATCGTAAAAAAAGCATCCGTCCCATCAAAAGAAAGTAACCGTAGACCATTTCGTCCAACAGAGATGATTTCACCGATTTATGGATATAATCGTCCTTCAGTAGAAAAGAAGGTTGTACAGGAGGAAGAAAAGGAAAGAGAAGATCTTGAAATATCCATTGAAGGAACATCAGTTGTGGACGCATGGTTAGAGAAAAAGGGCTATACATTATCCGATTTTTCAGAAGGCAAAAAAGAAGGTTCGTCTAATAAGGAAGAACTGAACGAACAAACACAAAAAAATAGTGAAGTAAAAGAAAAATCGGTTGTGGATGCATGGTTAGAGAAAAATGGTTACGAGGTTGAGAGTCAAGTTCCTTCATTAGAAAAAAGCCAGAGTGATCAGTTGCTTCATAAAACTGTAGGACAGTTGGAAGAAGAGGATGCAACTGTACAATCCTTGCAGCAAGAACAAGATGTAGTGGAGTTATCGCATAAAGAAGATAACGAAGAAACTCTACAAGAAGAGTCAATAGATTCTAAAGTAGAGAGCGTGGAAACGATATTACGAGAAGAAATTGAATGTAGTACAGAAATAGAAGAAACTATTGCTGAAGTTGTAGCAAATCAAGTTGAAGAGGAATCTTCAGAAGATGTAGTAATTGTAAAAACAGATGAAAAGCTTCAAGAAACAATCACTATAGAAATACCAGATGCTTTTGAAGAAGAATTAGAGGAAGCAGCAGAAGAAGTTGTGGAATTAGAAGCAACTGAGGAAGCAGTAGAAGAAGTTGTGGAATTAGAGAAATCTGAGGAAGCAGTAGAAGAAGTTGTGGAATTAGAGAAATCTGAGGAAGCGACAGAAGAAGTTGTGGAATTAGAAGAAGCAACTGAGGAAGCAGCAGAAGAAGTTGTGGAATTAGAGAAATCTGAGGAAGCAGCAGAAGAAGTTGTGGAATTAGAGAAATCTGAGGAAGCGGCAGAAGAAGTTGTGGAATTAGAGGAAGCTGAGGAAGCAGCAGAAGAAGTTGTGGAATTAGAGAAATCTGAGGAAGCGACAGAAGAAGTTGTGGAATTAGA
>NZ_JBEGIB010000016.1:0-35809 GCF_040676495.1 Bacillus sp. LBA3-1-1.1 | reverse complement strand
CTAATTACACCAACAAGGTGACGACAAAGCACGAACGCTTATATGTCGCCATCTTGAGGGAGCTTAGGGTAAAGCACAAGTTCGAAATCATCGAGCCTTTGCCATTTTTCTTTCTTATAAACAGCCTTTTCTAAAACCGACTTTAGGAGGCTGTTTTTCTTTTTCGGATCATCTGTTTTGAAGTACAGATCAAGAACATGTTCGACTTGAGGGATTGTATCTTTCTTCACTTTTTCCTTTTTTATTTCTGTCTTAATTTCTTTCTGTAAGTTTTCCATCGTGGAAGTAATTTCATTAATGCGATCAGAAATTACATTCGAACGTTCTAAAAACATATCGACAGTGTAAACACCACGCTCTAATAAATCATGTAAATTATTTTTTTGCTTTTGTACATCCACTAATTCTTTTTCAAGCTTTCGTAATGCGACCTCATTCATTTGGATAACTTGCGTTTCCTTCAATTTGTCATCTTGCTTATGTTTTTCAAAATCAGCTTTATAATTGATGTACCATTCTTTTAGTGCCTCGAGTAAACGCTTCTCAATTAACTCAGTATAGCTTGATTTGTTTTCGCAGCCACGGTGTTTACAATCCATAGCCTCTTTTCGGTTTTTCGGGTAACGTTGGACCATGCTATAACCACACTTAGCACATTTAATAATACCAGCCAGTGGATTTTTAATTCCGTTCGTATTGTAGGGAACGTGATATCTTGAGTTTAACTTTTCTTGTACTTGCTCAAACAAGCTTTCGGATATGATAGGCTCATGTTTTCCATCAGCAACAATCCAATCTGATTTATCTTGCCTTGCACAACTACGTTTCACAGCGTCAGGACGTTTTACTTCTTTTCGTTTTTGCCACGTCACTTTTCCGATGTACACATTGTTTTTTAATATATCCAAGATGCTATAAGGGTTCCACTCATTTCCTAGCTTACTTTTGTAGCCAAGATCATTTAACTTGCTCCTAATTGCATTTGCACCCATATCTTCATTTGCATACAAATCAAAAATCATTCTTACAACAGAAGCCTCTTCTGAATTAATCGTTAAAGTGCGCTCCCGTTTATTTAAACGATGGATATCATATCCGAATGGTGCATGTGTACCAAGGTAATTTCCGGCCTCTACACTGGCAACACGACCGCGTTGCATACGACGTGTAATAATCTTTAACTCCTTACGTGCCATAAACGCTTCAAATTCGCTGTATTCTTCATCCCACTCATCATTAAGGTCATAAGTCTTCCTAGGTGTCATAATCTTCGTATTCGAGCGTTTAAATGTCTCTAAAATGATTCCTTGCTCTTTCATACCACCACGACCTAAACGGTCCATATCCATACAAAGAACAACGTCATATTTGTTATCTTCAATTTCTTCAAGTAACGCTAACATCTCAGGGCGTTTTACTAAACTCTCACCAGAAACGATTTCCTCACGGACAGCTACAACATTTAAGTTCATTTCCTTGGCAATTTTCAGTAGGGTAGAGCGGTGTTTTGCTAAAGTTTCGCCTTCACCGCGTGCTTCGGCTTCGAGATCGGCGCGGGATTTTCTTAGGTAGATTGCGGTTTTCATAGTTAGACCTCCTTGTTATTAGTTTATTATACGAAAAGTAAATAAATAGAAGAAGTAAAAAGAAAAGCTCCTAAGAAGGAGCTAGAGGATTCTTATCATTTATGGTGTGGACGTTTTTTTATCTTTTCATATTTTAGATATACTTCAGACGAGAAGTTAAACACATAAAATACGTTCACCTTTGATTCATCGTCAAAGGAACATACGGTTCGGTTTTCATCGAGTGTATACTTATGTATAATTTTTCGATTCTGTAAATCTTCATCTGATAGAATAGTGATAACAAATTTAGGTTGATTGAAACTTCTATATTGAAACAAAGTTATAACATAAAAAGCACTCACCAGCAAGGGTATACATATAGTTGACAAGATTTGCTCAATGCTATTCCACTCAATAAGTTTCTTAAATAAAATACTATAAAAAGGAATACTAAAAATGATATGTGAAAAAATAAGCCATTTAATAATACGGAAACGTTTTTTACTTTTGGTACTTTTAATAAAATAAATGATTGGAACCATTAAAAAAAACCATAAAAGACTACTGATTAATTTGAATATTAAAAATCCATTCGGGGTAAGATTAATATACAAATTAGATATAAAATCAAAAATAAAAATAGATGGCCATATAAATGCAACACAATAAATTAAAATTGTTCCTAGGATAAAATCAAAAATATTTAGAATAGCTCGTGAAACTTTAGTAAAGAAAAGTTTATCAAAATCACTTGTAGTGGTGAGAATAATAAAGTTTTTTAATATTATTCCCACAGCAGATACTATAGTTACGATAGCAGCAATGTTTTTTAATATACCGTCATTTATTAAATTTGAAAGCACTAAGCTTCTCTCCTTTGATATTTACTGCCCCCCACATATCTTTAAAGTCCCATCTTACTCTAATTTCGGTAAAGATTAATTTTTGTAATACTCTTGAGTGGGAGCGTACGTTTTTAGACGTGCAAATCCTCCTGGAACTCCATGAATTTCCGCAACTTCTTGAATTGACAAATGTGTATCCTCGTATGCAGAAATTATCTCGTCAGTAAGTAACAGCTCTACAGCAAATGTATTTGCTTCAATTTCAAAACGATCTACTGAAAAAAATGTTTGATTGCGCAAGAAGGGAGTATTTGCCTTAGGATGAAGTAAGGCATGTCCTAATTCATGAGCACACACAAAACGTTGAGTAGTTTCGTCGATTTGATTATTAATATGAATGAATTTAAAGCGTTTGTATGTGTTGTAAAAACCAAGAGTATTCCCAAGGTCTTCAAACAACACTATAATATTTTTTCGTCTAGCAATTTCAAATGGATTTGTTGTTTCATGTTTTTTTGCGATTTTGAGTGCGTATACTTTAATTTCCATTTCTCGCTCCGTTCAATCTTTTTTATACTTGTTTGGAGTGAATTTTTGTTTTGCTAATTGTTTTGCCATGCGCATTGAGTTCTCCAGAGAAATACGAATCATTTCTTTTGTATGTTCGTCTATTGGTTCTCCGTCAAACATTAACGCTTCATCGCTGTGTTCTAGCTCTTCTAAGGTTTTTTCTAAATCACGTGCGATATCACGTTCTTCCTTAATGGATAATTTAGATGGATTATTAGATACCATTTCTTTCGTTTGTGTCCTATCTAACAGATAATCTGTTGATACCTCAAAAAAGTCTGCGATTTTCTTTAAAGTATCATAATCTGGTTCACGCTGACCTTGCTCATAATTAGCCAATTTTCCTCTTGAAAAGCCCAAGCGATCAGCAAGTTCATATTGACTTAGTTTTTGTTTTTTTCTAAGTTCCGAAATTTTTTTTCCAAGCATAAATTCTTCCTTCTTTCTAAATAAGAATAGGCGCTTTTTATTAATTATAGAAACGTTTAGTTTCTAAATCCACAAAGGAAACAAAAAGTTTCTAATAAATATTGACAGAAACGATTCGTTTCTTTATATTGGAGATATAAGGAAACAAAATGTTTCTTTTGGAGGTGACATGTTGAATAAAAAAAGAAATAAAATGATTGAATTTAGAAGTAATCAATCAAGATTAGTCGTAGCAAAGAATTTGAAAATTACTCCTCAAATGCTAGGGGCAATTGAACGTGGTGACAGGACACCTTCATTAGAATTAGCTAAAAAAATAGCTGATTTTTATAAAACTACAATTGATGATCTTTTTTTTAGTTAAAAAGGAAACAAAATGTTTCTGGAGGTGAAAAAATGACAGCAACTAACATGGCAGTACCAACAGATCCGTCGCATAAACATATAAAAAGCTCTTCAAGAGGTGAAACCATGAGCCAACAAGAAGAATATGCGGCGACTTATGAATTTGGAAAAACGAAAGTCCATGTTGTGGCTCCTGAGCCAAAATCGCAAAAGGATATTGATAAAATCCGTCAAGCATATTACAAGGCTGGTTGGGCCATCATCAAAGAAATACAAGTGAAAGAAAACATTGAGGAATAGTTCCTCTCTTTTTACATGAATAATAGACAAGTTACATATGTACTAAATTCATTGTAACCATTTGAAAACTAAATATGGAGGCGAACAGATATGGGAACAAGCATATACTGCAATTCAGCAATAGGGGAATTATTACAGAATGCTAGAGAATGTTGTGATAATGTTCAGCTGAAAACGAAGAAAGGATTATCTAAGTACCTTGGTATTACACATGAAAGATTAACCCGTATTGAATCTGGACTTTCTAAACCAGAATTTGAGCTTGCGATGGATTGGTGCCATGCAACAGGAGCAATGTTGAATCAACAAGCGATTAAACATATTTATGGTGTTGGTTTACCACCTACAGATCCACGTTTAACTCAAGATGTGAATTTACAATTGATGAACTACATTAAACAGGCTGAAGAGGGGATTAAAGCAGCGAAGGAAATTATGAACTTACAAGTTGCAACAAGATCATGGAAGCTGGATGAAAAGAAGAAACAGGAATACACAGTTCATGCAAAAGAAATCTTCGATACAATCCAAGCTACTCAGTGTGTAGTACAAGCTCTTGAACAAGTTCATTTTGGCATTATGGAACAAATACAAAGAAGCTGGTTGCAAAAGGCTATGTCAGAGAACGTTATTATTCAATCGGTGGATAGCTTAATGGCTTTAACAAAAATGCTGTAAAGGAGGAAGGAAAATGACAGTAGATTATAAGAAACCAAGTTTAAGAGAATATAAGGAATTAATTCGCTATGATACAAAACTAACTGGTGAAATTAAAATAGCGAAAACACTTGGTGAGGATTCAAAGTCAGTTGCGTTAAAGCAAGAGAAGAAGTTAGTGGGAATTCGAATCAAGATTATTGAAGCATCATTCATTTTAAAACATAAATGGGCAAAAGAAAAAGCTACCGCCTAGACAACAGTAGCTCGCAATAGATTCTACAAAATTATTATAGCATGTTGCTTACTACATGGACAAGCCACTGTGCTTGTCGTTATGACCAGAAAGGGACTGTTCCTCCCATCCCCTTAAATGTTTCCCATTTCTGGTTGTAACGATGCGTACAGCATCAACTCAAATAGAAAGGAGATGTAATTCATGACACATAAATACGATCGTCTTCATGATCTAGTTCTTCCAGGAGACTTTTCATTTGCGAATAAACTTCATAACTGTATGGTTGCATGTATTCATAACATGTTTTATGCAAAATCAGCCGAAGAATCAAATCATTGGGAAGAAGAACTAGAACGATGTATGAAAGAATTTAAAATGCTTCGTGATACAAAAGAAGAACGTGAGGCATCGATGAGTTATCGTGTAGTGATTAAAGATTTAAGAGCAAGAGGAGTTAACGCCTCTTTAGTAACACGTAGAAAATAAAAAATCTATCACTTGGCAGAGTGATAGATAAATGACTTTGGAAAAATATTCAGATTAATTATATCAAATTAGCATTCGTATAACAACGGAGTGTGTTGCATGCTTTTAGACAAATCATTACATAGAGTGTTGCTGAATCCTAAGATACTTCAGCAAGCGACATCAGAACAACACCTAATTTACTTAGTAAAACAATATCTCAAAACAAGATACAAGAATTATCGCTTATTACGTGTAGAGGACGGATTCGCGATATGTAAACGGGAGGATGAATAATATGGCAGTTTATAGACCAGTACATGTTTCATTTTGGCAGGATTCATTTGTTTTAGATCTTACACCGGAGGAAAAGTATTTCTACTTATATTTGATGACAAACAGTAAGACGTCTCAATCAGGAATCTATGAGCTTCCACTTCGTATCATTGAAACGGATACAGGGTACAACCGCGAAACTGTTATGAAGCTATTAGAACGTTTTGCAGAGTACGGGAAAATTAATTACAACCAAAAAACAAAAGAGTTGTTCTTAATCAACTGGTTAAAATTCAATCCGATTAAAAATGTGAACATTGAAAAGTGTGTGTTAAAAGAAATTCAATCTGTGAAGGACCAGGATTTTTTAGTTGATTTCTATGAAACTTGCTTGGAATTAGAAGTGCAACAAGACTTTAAGATTCCAAGAATTAAGGAGTATTTATCAGTACGTTTGGAGGGGCTTATAAGGGGCTTCCAAGACCCTAGCAAGGAAAAAGAAGAAGAAAAAGAAAAAGAACAACAACAAGAAGAACGCGCAGGCGCGGAAGAAGTTGTTGAGGTTAATCCAATTTCTTTTTACGAACAAAACTTCGGATTCATTACACCTTTTATCGCAGATGGTATTCACGCTTGGATAGATGATTTAAATGCAGAGCTCGTTGTAAAAGCTATGAAAATTGCTTTAGAGAAGAATACGAGAAACATGACTTACGTAAATACGATTTTAAGAGATTGGCATCTTAAGGGATTGAAAACAGTAGCAGATGTTGAAGCGGCTGATCAAGCATTTCGTGCTCAACGATTAACAAAAGTACAACAGCAGACACAAGCACCTTATCAACAAAAAGGCTTATCAGAATCTACTAAGAACGTAATACAGCAGCAACAATCATGGGAGAAAAACATTCCAACGGATGAAGAGCTTGCAGCACTTAATCAACAGAATGGGTGGATGGTTCAATGAGTAACGATATGATTCGTAACGCAGAAGCTGAACAAAGTGTTTTAGGTAGCATTATCCAAGAAGGCGATTTAATTAAAGATTGTCAGCTAAAGGCGAAACAGTTTTCTTTACCAACACATCAAGTGATTTTTAAAGCGATGAGAGAACTTGAGGATGCAGAAGTCCCAATAGATCTTGTTGCTCTCATGGGGAAATTTGAAGACAGTTTTATGAATCAAATTGGTGGTATTGCGTTCTTTGTAAACTTAACCGAAGTTGTTCCAACGACGAAAAACTTTTCGTATCACGAAGGTTTAATTATCGAAGCTTGGAAAATGAGACATGCTCAAGAGGTAGCTGGTAACTTATATAACCGTCTTCAGCATGAAAGAGATATGAGCGCTATTAGTACATCAATTGATGAACTAAGTGCCATTGAGGAAACAGGTTATTCAGATGAATTTAATCTAAAGGAAACCCTAGTTGATCTCTATAAGAATATGCAAATTGATGTAGGAGATTTAACCGGTATACCAACTGGTTATGACGACTTAAACAGAATGACAGCAGGATTACAAGAAGGCGATTTAATTATTGTTGGTGCTCGTCCTTCAATGGGGAAAACAGCATTTGTATTAAACGTTGCTTTTCACGCAGCGAGTGCTCATGCAGCAACGGGAGTCTTTTCGCTAGAGATGGGAGAAGAACAGTTACTTAAGCGTATGATCTCAAGTACTGGAAATATAGATGCTACGAAATTAAAGAATCCTAAAAAGCTATGTAATTTAAAGGATTGGGAAAAGATTAGTCAGGCTATGGGCTTGATAAATGATTTACCACTAGAAATATACGATAAAGCCAATGTAACGATGCAAGAGATTTACGCAAAGACTAGGAAACTAAAGCGCAAATACCCAGACAAAAAGGTGCTAGTCGCAATTGATTACTTGCAGCTTATTGTAGGTGACCCAAAACACAAAGGAAATCGCATGCAAGAGATTGGTGAGATAAGTCGTAAGCTAAAACTTATGGCAAGAGAGCTAAATGTATGTGTGGTTGCATTATCACAGTTAAGCCGTGCTGTTGAAAGTAGACAAGATAAAAGGCCGTTGCTCTCAGACCTACGTGAAAATGGTCAAATTGAGCAAGATGCGGACTTGATCGCATTCTTATATCGTGAAGATTATTACGACCGTGAAACAGAAAATAAAAACATAACGGAAATTATTTTAGCGAAGCAGAGAAATGGTCCAGTTGGTGTTGTTGAACTAGCATTCATTAAAGAGTTTAGTAAGTTTGTAAATTTAGAGCGGAAGTTCAATCACCAACAGGAGGCTTAATCATGTTGTTACGTCAGGAAGTAGAACGTAGAAAACTAGCAATCATTCGTAAATTACTAGGATTAGGATTATCAGAAATTCATGGTCAAACATTAGATCAACTAACGTTAACGCAGCTTGAAGGAATTTTAATAGCAAGTTTGCATCTATTGGAGGGGAAAAGCAATGCCAAAGCAGCTAACAATCTTTGATGTTGAACCAGTTGTGTCATTTGATCCTAAGAAGGCTCATGTTCATTGGTTAAATTCTAAACTACGTTTTGCTGACGTTGTTGTACAAATACCACGCCAAGCAAAGGCGATTGACGAATTAAAACTAACGACAGCACCAGATGATCGTTACGAATTATTTGAGGATTATACAATTGGGATTTGGCGTTATAAGCGAGTGGAGGATAAACAGTTTGATTGGGAAGAAGCTGAAGCGATATGTAAACGAGCAAGGGATAGCAAAGAGCCGATTCCAATACGGCTTCATCTATCCTTGGAACAATCATTTATTCCAGAGAATGTTGTGCAGTATTTATAAGCAAATAAAAAAGCCGAGAATACTCCCGACTACTTTCGACAAAGTAATTATATCATGGGAGTGGTGAATGTGGCGATTATTAAAGAAGATATTGCAGAAATGAGAGCGGAAATTTCTTTAGCTGAAAATATGGTTTATATCGTGAAAGATGGACAAGTTCGTCAAATAGAGCCACCGATAAGTGGTCATGGTGAGCAGTCCTTGATATACAAGAATAAAAAAGTAATTCGTATTGAAAAACGAGAATCAGAGTTGATTTAGCCTAGCTTTTATTTTTTCAAACAAGTTGGAAATTGGGGTAATAATAAACTTTGAATTTTGTTCAGGATGAAGACTCAGTGAACAATTAATGAATAAAAGGAGAAATCCCCGCGGGGGCAGGGATTTCGGAGGGGAGAGGCTATTGTCGTACCATGTCGAAATTTGGCGTATTCGACGAATTAATATTATCACGAATTTTCAAGTAATTGTGATATTCGATGTGTCAAAAATGTGTACGAATTTCAGATAAAAGCGTTATTTGAATAGAGAAAAGAAAAAAGACAACAACCGGAGGGCTTGTTGTCTCAAAAAAAGTGGAATGGCACTAAAATATTAGTTTAAGTCATAACAGGTTATTTAAAGTATATGAATTGCGTATGAAAATATACATCTTTTAAACAAAAGCGTTATTTTGTACAAGAATTTTTACGATTATACACAAAAACAGCGGGCAACTGATTAAGTTGCCCGCCATGTTCTTGCACGGCACGGAGGAGCGCTTTCCCTTTTGAAAGAGTGCAGCCGGGGAGAGATCGGCTTAGAGGTAGTATGTGTAATACAAAAAAGATTATTCGTAAAGGGGAATGTAACGGTTCAAAACTAAACAAAATAGTTATTTTTTATTAAAAACTGCCCTTGTATTTTGGGGTCACAAGGGCAGAACAGATATATGGATTTGCAAAGGGGAATCTGCAAAATCATATAAATTGTAACATGTATATAAACCTAAAGTGGTTACGGAAAAGTAACAAAAGCGTTATTTTAAAATTAAAGAGCGCCCAAGGGAGCGCTCTTCGAACAAAACAATATTAAAAAATACTCGATAATATATGTAATCTTTTAAGCTTTGTGATTAATTAAAAGTTTTTCGAATTGCTTTTGGATGGTAGTACATGCTGTTCTATTTTTTCGTAAAGATTAAGTAATTGTTTGATGAATGTAATTTTCGGTGTTAACCAATACGAAAACAGTGCTGAAATAATTCCTATTAGAGCTCCAGTCATGACATCGAAAGGATAATGAACTCCTACCCAAATACGAGAAATAGCTACGCAGAATGCAAGTACAAGCCATAACCATCTAGCCTTTTTACGAACAAGCCAGAATGAAAAACAAATTGAAAAAAATAGAATCGTATGGTCGCTAGGAAATGAATTATCTACTGCATGATCGACAAGTTTATTAACATTAGGTAATACTGCAAATGGTTGATAATTCAAATGCAAATTCCCTGCTAATTTTCCAATTATTTCAGCAGTTACGAAAGCAACTATTGCTTGAATAATCATCATTTTGTTTTTTCTAGATTGAGTAAACCAATAAGCCATAATAATTAAACCTAAAACATACACCATATATTCCGCTAAAAATACCATAGTGGAGTTTAGAGATGAATATTGCTTCCCTAAATCATTGATAGCTCGAAAAGCATCAATATTTAATTGAGAAAAAGACATTTTTAAATCGCTCCTTATTTTTTGTGTATAAGGAAAATTATAGTGAAGAGTTTATAGTGAAAAAATTGATTTGAGTGACATTAGTCTTACAAAACTGTAAGGATTAGCTCATTAAAGATTTTTAATAAAATAGTTATTTGAAACTGTTCATGAAAAAAGAGCACTATCGAAAGTGCCCTTAGAAAATACATTTTATATTCTGTTTTGAGCTACTATTTTAATATTCTCTGGTGGAATGATATCTTGAATTTTTTCTTTTAAATCTACTTGGACCATTTCTTCAAGATGTTCAAGTGAAACTTCAAAGTTTATGCATTCCGCAGTTGCGATGTTTAATAAAGAATAATTTTCATTCTTTTTAACAACAAGATATTGCGATTGATCTGTAATTACTATACATCCTTGTTGAATTCCTAATTTACGATTATCTTCAAAAGTCATAAATAAATCTCCTAACGTTTTTCTGATAGGAATTGTACTACATAAAAAGTTAGTGTCTAGTCGGTCTTATGTAAGAACTAGAGTCAAACAAAATCCTTATTTTAAATGAAGAAGCCCTAGAGTTAGGGCTTTAGGGCTTCTTGTGTTGGTATATCTCACACGATTTTATAAAAAGAATAGAACGTACTGAGGATAACACATGAATGTTTCATGAATGTATCGGAAAAGTGAAAAAAGTCTTAATTTGAATAAAAAAATAGCTCTTACAATTATGTAAGAGCCCCATAAACAGAGAAAAAGTCGCGTGTGAAACCATATGAGAATCACAATAACATTTTAACACCAAAATATATAGTTGTCTATATGTCTCGGTGTGGTATAACTAAACAAAAACGCTATTTTATACAATAAAACAGCTAGCGTGATTAGCTAGCTGTCCTGTTAAGAAAAGAAAACGGTGCTTATCAAATATTGCTTTTGTAATTGCGAATTACAACTATAGTATGAACAGAGTTGAAAATGTTATGCGAAAATAATCTAATAAAAATTTCATTTTGTAAAAAAACTAAAAAGAGCACTATCAATTAGTGCCCTTTGTAAAAATAGCGTAAGTGGCCAGCTCACGTTATAAAGAAAGGTAGAATTTAATATATTCTAACCCTGCTTAAATGGTGAAAACAAAAGAACAGCTAGCAAAAGCTAACTGCTCCATTGCAACTTGTTAACAAAAGAAAAAGGTCGTTATTCAGGAATTGAACAACTTGTAGATATTATGTGGAAGTTTTGGAATTTTATTCAGATAAATTTAAAAAAGCAGCTAGCAAAAGCTAACTGCTTAGCCCCAAGTAAGAGAGAGGAGCGCTTTATTAGGTCTAAGACTGAAATAAGGGTTTTAGATGTTAAGACCTAAATATAGTATAGATCTCACTTCAGAAATTATGCATATAAATTGTATTCCTACAAAAATGGTTAAAAAACAAAGCAGCTAGCTCAATTAGCTAACTGCTCATCTCCAAGGGGGAACAAGGAGAAAATCTAATGTCATATACAGTATTGACGGAATATTGAGTTTTATTCAGGAGGATAGAAGGAAATAAGTAATTTTAGACTGTTCCAACTTGGTTTTGGTCTGCAACATCAGAATCGAATGTGTTTGTTGCACTAACACCGCTAAAGGTATTGGCAACAAAAGCAACAGTGGATGATCCTGAACCATTATAAGCTTTTGTATTTTCCTTTGGAGAAACGTTATAAAAATCACCTAAATTGAAAGAACCGTTACTATTTTGTACAACCAGATTTCCAACAATAGATGGCATAGTTTTCACCTGCTTTCCTAGAAAATATTTAAATTAGTATATGGTGTATGTGTCTAGAGGTTCATCTGGATCTGAAAATTTTGAAATGAAGTTTGTTAGAAAACATAACAAAATAATCCTTTTACGAAAAAAGGTCCTGTTGTCTCCAACAGAACCTTTCCTAAAATGGCAAAGAGCACTTTCAAAAGCGCTAATTTTCATCCATAGTAGTGTCGGATGATATTATAATTTGAATAAATTGGTATTCGGTGTTAAAGACTATTACTTATTTAATCCTCTAAATGGAAGTTTCACTTTATTATGGACAAGGTGAAGTTGTAGTCGTTTCTCCAAAGAAAGGAAATCCATTTACCGTACCAGACGCTATAAGAGTTATATTTCCAGGCCCAGTAGCAGTAACATTCGTACTAAAAAATCCGCCTTCTTCTGTAAACACTGTAGTTGGAGAAACAGTCGCTGCACCTTGTATTGTGAACGTGACTGGTATTCCTGCAAATCCTATGCCATTTACTAACAAACGACCAGGTGCTACAACAGGAACGTTACAATCTTCACTTGTAAACGCTAGTCCAATAGCCACTTCTGTACCAGTGACTGGCAATCTCCTAACGCAGACTTTGACAATCTCCTTTTCTTTGAATTTAAAAGCAACTCGTAATCCGTCTATAAATCCAAAATTTTGTTCTTGGGCAGAAACTTGTCCAAGAATTGCTGCACCTGTGACCTCGAAAAGGTCTCCTTCATTGGCATCTTCACGGTCAATGACACATTGAAAAGGGATATCATCAAAAACTTGAAAACCCGGCACTAGAGTGCCATTTTCTAAAACAGCAGTGTAAGTTAACGTTTTACGAACTACTCCGCAAATTACAACCTTTTCTGGGATTACATTTTCAATATCCGCTTCAACAGTTTGTGTAAAGGTAACGGTACCTGCAAGTGCTGGGGGGACAAGCTGCGTTGTGCGCTCAACAACAACTTGGCAACAAGTTGTTGGATTAATAAGTGGGCAAACCATTCATTATTCCTCCTTAGTTCAATAAATAATATTCTCTCAGTACATTTCGAAGTCAAATAGAATGCTATTGCTTCTACTATAGAATATGAAGTAGAGACAGAGCTTGTATAGGAGGATATCTTGGACAAGATTCCTATTTTTCAGCAAATAAATAAGTTATTTCATCTTAGAGAGATCCGGAACTGCGGATTTAGTCTCTAAAATGATCTGATTTTATATTTATGATGGAAGGATATTGATTTACTTAGTAATCGTTTTTATGGAAACTTTTATAACATCCTTCTCTATAAAATTGAAAGCAAGGGTTTGTCTATACGATCGAAAACCATTTGAACTTCCAAAGTTAGCTTCACGTGCAAAAACTTCACCAAGTATTTTTTTCTCGACGATGCTAAATTGATGATTTTCTTTAATGTCCGTTGATTCTATAAGACACTGGAAGGGAACATCATCTTGAATATGATTTGGAATCTCTCTGTTATGAGTTACTGCAGTATAAGTAACAGTTTTTCGGATATATCCAGTAATGACGACTACTTCTGAACACACCTTTTCAATCGTAGTGAATATCTGTTTATCAACTTTGACGGTTCCTTTTTTTGCGGGAGGAACTAACTGGATTTTATGCTCAACAATTTGTCTGCAACACAACGTTTGGGATTTTGGAGCTTTTAATGATTGTTTTGTTTTTTGAGTTTTTGGGGATCGCGATGATTTTATTGGTTTTTGAATTTTCGGAAATATCGATAAATCGATATGCGGGAAATAAGGTGCGCTTATATTAATGAAATCTTTCTTATGATGTGAATTCATATACGTTTCCTCACTTTTTGATAACATATAGTGTAGAATATGTTTTCTACACTATATATGCTTGTTTTTGACAAGAAATTTTAAAAAATGAGCTGTTGTCATATATCAATATGATTCTTTGACAATAAAAAAATTTTTGCTTCTGATTTACATTCATAAAAAGCATATTACTCCTTCTCATTCATATAAGAGATAGCGTGCTTTCAACTTAAAAAAGGTCTATGAAATGCAGGGCGAACATTTAGACAAAATAATCGTTTGAATAGAAAAATGGATAAATGGTGTAAAAATAGATAAATGGTATAAAAATGGTATAATAAATAAAAATTAAATATTTAGTCCTACTGGAAGAACCAGCGGACATCAAACCATAAAGAGCATAAGCGATAGTGCTCTATGGTTTGGTGTCCGCTTTTTGTTTTTTATTAATAAAATAGATAAGGAGTGTTTTTATATATGACGCAATTAACTTTCTTACCTAAAATTGATCGTAAAGCAACACAAGTCCGTTTAGAAGAGATTCTTGAAAATGTTCGTATTAATAGACAATTCGGGATGATTAGAAATGAGATGAAGGTCACAGCTTCTTGTGAGGTAAGATATCATGGTCCAACAAACATAGTAGGAAAGCCAGCTGAAGATGTTGCTTTAGCAAATGTTGCTATGAGTGAAAGAGAAGTGAAATTACAACGTTTATCTTTTCAAATTGATAAGGCATTAAGTCGTTTTAGCAAAAGCCAAAGGGACATTATTGTAAAACGATATTTAGAAGATGAAGAAGTTTTTGATTACATGGTTTATAACGAGATTGGTATGAGTGAACGTACATATAGACGAAATAAATCTAATGCTTTTTATAAACTAGCTTTTGCTCTTAGATTAGAAGTATATGAGACAGAAGAACAGAATGGAGGAGATAACCTATGAACTTTGTTCAACCTATCCGTGATCCAGAGCAAATACAACAGATTAAAGAATATCTGAAAGAAAACAGCGAACGTAATTTTATTTTGTTTGTAATGGGAATTAACACAGGTTTACGTATTAGTGACATTCTCAAATTGAAGATAGGTGATTTGAAAGGTAGCCATATTTCAATGAGAGAAAAAAAGACAGGGAAACAAAAACGTATTCAATTAACTCCGGCGTTAAAAAGAGAATTGCGTTGGTACATTGAAGAACGAGATGACAGTGAGTATGTAATTAAAAGTCGTGAAGGTACTAATAGACCAATTGGGCGCAGCATGGCTTACAAGATACTCAGAAGTACAGCAGCAGAGTTTGGCTTAAAGGAGATAGGGACCCATACATTAAGAAAAACATTCGGATATCATATGTACATGCAAACGAAGAATATTGCTTTGCTAATGGAGATATTCAATCATTCAAGCGAGAAGGTGACCCTTAGATATATCGGTGTAAACCAAGATGCAATGGATAAGGCTATGACCCGATTTAAAATATAGCAACGTCCTTTTAATTTTTTGTTTTTATAATTACCCATTTTTTATGCGTTGTGTAACTCAAAAGGGAAAGTATTATGAAGCTATGAATATCAAGCGATTCAGCGATAGGGGCAGTTACACAAAATATAAGATATGGGTAAGTCATTAGCAAGAAATACATAAGAGTGATGAATTAAAATAAGTGGCAGAGTCGTGACCGCTTTTTGACAGTAAATGTGCCGGTTGTTTTGGAATTAGCGTGTTATATTTGTATTGTGAGTAGTGGCGGAAAACATTGCTCACAAGATTCCAGATAACCGAAAATGGATCGTCATTACCGGTGGCGATGGTTGCAGATTGGATGAACAGTTGTTTCTTGATTTCACATCCAATTGAAGTTCATGTTATATATACGAGGGAGAGCTTTTGCTCTTCTTTGAGCTAACAACATCCTAGGTAGACAGAATGAGGGTGACCTGATAAGTCAGCCAAGAGTGTCTGTCGTGGTTGTTAGCTGAAAGAAGAATAAAACTTCATTTACCGTAATCGAAGTGCAAATTAATAATTGATAATAAGGCATCCATTCGGGTGCTTTTTATTTTGTAGGAGGAAGTGATTAGATGTTTTGGTTAGGTTGCTTCGTCGGATATTGTGTAGGAATGTCACTTTGTTTATTACTTATGATTCAATTCATTAAAGCGAAGGATGTTAAGGAGTTAGATTGATAAGGGGTGAAGTGATAGATATGGAAACACATGATCTTATTCAGTTAATAAGAGATGACAAGCTTATGAAGTTCTATAAGTCTAGGGAATGGCGTGAGCTAAGGATTAAGGCTTTGAAGAGAGATAACTTTGAATGTTGTACGTGCAGAGATAAAGGAAAGTATCGTAAGGCTGATTGTGTTCATCATATTAAGGAAGTAAAAGAATATCCAGAGCTATCACTAACTTATGACAACCTTATGTCTCTTTGTAATACATGTCATAACGAAGTACATGATCGTTTAAAGGTAGAAGATAAGTTACCTGCATTTGTTAATGAAGAGAGATGGTAGCAGATGATTATAAATGATAATGGTCGTGAGTATGATACAGACTATCTTGAAAGAGTAGCAGCAACAGAGCCAATAGATAGAACGAGTGTAGAGCGAGACATCTTTAATGCAGGTGCTCGCTTTATTTATTATAGATACACACAAGTTAGAGATATTATTAATCGTAATCGATGTAATAATTTAACGATTGATAAAGTAAAACAACTTTTAGATATAGATAGAGTTCAAATGTTCTTGTCAATTACAGAAGAAGAAATAAATTATATTATTTCTTTTGTTGAACAATATATACAAGTTAAATAAGTCCCCCCTTAAAATAAAATCGACTTTCTTTCGGGGGAGCTTTCAACGGGAGGGGGACGTCGGAAAAAATATTTTTTGGTTTTCTCACATGAGGGGGAGGGGTGCACACAAAATACAGGGTGCATCCTTTTTATTTTCGTTTAAAACAGCCCCGAATTTAATGTATGAAAAGAGGTGGTGAATATGGATGAATAATAATACGACACCCCAAGAAGCCGCACACAGCGACTATTTAAGCGGTATGAAGTATAAGGACATTGCAGAGAAATATTCTGTTTCTATGAATACCGTTAAGTCCTGGAAAAAAAGATATAACTGGCAAAGAGAGGGTGCACACAAAACACAAAAGGTTGCGCCTAGTAAGAAAAGGGTGCACACGAAACCAAAAATAAATCAATTAAAAGAGACCATTAAGCAGGATTTGATGAATCAATTAAAGGAAAATGGGACATCTGGTGCACAGTATGTAGATTTAGTATCTGATTATATGGCACTTTGGGATATTAAAAACAATCTCATTTTAGATATTGAAACAAGAGGTGTTGTTGTTGATTGGTCGAATGGACGGCAGCAGGGAAAAAAGAAGAATGAAAGTATCAGTGAGTTAAATAAAACGAATGCTCAAATGTTGAAGCTTTTAGCTGAATTAGGATTGAAAGCAACGGAAGTAGAAAAGGATGATGATGATGGTCCAGACCTCTAATTTTCATCCTTATATAGACGAATATATTAAAATGGTTGAAAGTGGCAAGATTCGTGCTTGTAAAGAACAACACCAGCTTATTGCATTAGTTAAAAAAACATTGTCAGACCCAAATGCTTACATAGATGTACAGGCAATTGAAGATAGTGTTGAAATTCCAAAACCGTATTTTCCGTTTGAATTATTCCCGTGGCAGAAATTCATAAATGCATGTGTATTCGGAATTAGATACAAAGATACTGGTCGTCTTGTTTGGAATCAAATCTTGGTTCTTATGGGACGTGGTGGCGGAAAAAATGGTTATGCAGGATATCTAAACTTTTACATGATGTCAAAACAGTTTCAAATTAGTAATTACAACATTGAATGGGTTGCAACATCGGAGCAACAAGCAAAGACTACATTTGAAGATGTAAAAAACGTTTTAGAAAATCCGAAATACGAAAAATCTCTGCAAAAGGTTTTTTATAAATCTAAAGTATTAATTCAGCACAAAAGAACAAAATCACAAATCAAATTTAATACTTCAAATGCTCGTACAAAGGATGGTTTACGTCCTGGCGCTGTATTTTTCGATGAAATTCATGAGTATGAAGAATACGCAGCTATTAAAGTATTCCGTTCCGCATTAGGAAAAATAAAAGATGGAAGAACATTTTATTTAACTACTGATGGATATGTACGTGGTGGTGTATTAGATGATTTAAAAGAAAAGAGTAGGCTTGTCCTTAATGGAGAGGTACAAGAAAGTAAGTTATTTCCGTTTATTTGTAGATTAGATAAAGATGAAGAAGCAAATGATCCAGAGAACTGGGAAAAAGCGAATCCATCTATTAGATATAATAGTGAACTCTTTGAAACGATGCGTGAAGAGTGGGCAGATTGCCAAAAGAACATTCCGATGCGTGTTGAATTTATGACAAAGAGGATGAATCGTCCTGTAGCAGATTCAAGAAGAGAAGTTGCTACATATGAAGATAGATTAGCAACTGATCAACCTTTTCCAGAAAATCTAAAAGGCATTGATGCAGTAGGCGGAATTGACTTTGCTGATGTTCGAGATTTCTGTTCTGTTGGTTTGTTATTTAAGCATGATGGAAAGAGATATTGGATGCAGCACACTTTTATCCATCATATGGCCTTAAAGTTACAAGATATTAATCCAGATATCATTGACATTGCAAAACAAAAAGGACTATGTACGATTGTTTATGATAAATCCATCGATGCAGATCGTGTTATAAATTGGTTTCTTGAGAAAGCAAAGGTATTTAATATCAAAAAGGTTGCTTGTGATAGTTTCCGTTCTTCTATTATGGAAGAGAAATTTAAAGAAACAGGTATACCATTAGAGATTGTAAGACGTGGGCCTGTAACGCATGCAAAGTTAGCCCCACTAATTGATGAAATGTTTATCAAACAATTAATTGTCTTTGGTGATGATCCATTAATGCGTTGGTATGTAGGAAACGTTTTTGTAGATGAAAAAGGAAATGGGAATAAAGAGTATTGCAAAATTGATAAAGAAAAACGTAAAACGGATGGTTTCTTTGCCTTCACACATGCTTTAACACAAGATGGTGAATTAACAGAATCGAAACCATTTACAATTAAGGCATTTAAAGTGCGAACTTACTAGGAAGGTAGGTGAAGTAATGGGATTAATAGATTGGATAGGCGGTTGGTTTGGAAATAGAAATAGATCTTTATTAAAAAGTCATTTTTATGAAGCATCTATTGATTACTTCTTTAAAAAGTTAGCTGTAAATACCTGTGTGGATTTGATTGCAAATACATTAGTTCGTTGTGAATTCCAAACCTTTGAAAAAGGAAAAGAAGTACGAAAAGGAAATCATTATTTATTTAATGTACAACCCAATCAGAACCAAAATGCTTCTCAATTTATGCATAGTTTAGTTTCACATTTAATTTATGATAATGAATGTTTAGTTATCATGCATAACGATCAACTTTATGTAGCTGATAACTTCAGTAAAGAAGAATTTGCATTAAGAGAAAACTGGTATACAAATGTCACGATTAATGACTTCACTTTTACCCAAAAGGTATTTAAAGAGAGTGAGGTTTTTTATTTTAAATTAAATGACGAAAATATCATGAATGTAATCGATGGCTTATACGGTAGTTGGGGGAAACTAATTACTTCTGCAACAAATATTTATAAACGTTCAAATGCAATGCGAGTAGTAGTAAAAGGTGACTTTTTAAGAGCACAAACTGACGAAATGCAAGATCAGATAG
The DNA here is from genome assembly GCF_040676495.1 of Bacillus sp. LBA3-1-1.1. Taxonomy (NCBI): domain Bacteria; kingdom Bacillati; phylum Bacillota; class Bacilli; order Caryophanales; family Bacillaceae; genus Bacillus; species Bacillus sp. LBA3-1-1.1. The sequence continues at coordinate 16,223 of NZ_JBEGIB010000016.1, read as the reverse complement.
ATGCAATGTTTAACGATCAATTTAAAGCGTTTTTTGAAGCAGATAATGCAGGTGCTGTTTTCCAATTACAAGATGGATATACATTAGATAATTTCAGCAATACGTCAAAAGGAAACAAGCTAGATAGTAGAGATATAAAAGCACTGGTAGATGATATTATTGATTTTGTTTCTATGGCCTTTCATGTACCAAAAGGAATGTTAAAAGGTGATGTGGTGGACGTATCAAAACAAACAGATAATTTCCTTATGTTTTGTATCAACCCACTTATAGAATTAATTACAGATGAAATTAATCGGAAGTTTTATACAAAAGAAGAGTACTTAGGACGAACGTATTTAAAAGTTGATACAAGCCGTATTAAGTATGTAGATATTACACAACTAGCAAATGCTTGTGATGTGTTCTTCCGAATTGGTGTAAATTCAATTAATGACATTTTAAGAATATTAGGACGTGAACCTATAGATGAGGAATGGGCAGATATGCGTTATGTTACTAAGAACTATGAATCAGTTGAAAATACTGAATCATTAAAGGGAGGTGAGAATAATGACGGTAACGGAAATACCAAAAATCAAAAATAGATTTGAAGTACTTAATAGCGCCAACACAGAAGAAGCAGACCTTTATATGTATGGAAGTATTTCAGCATATTCTTGGTATGACGGTATCTCAAGTAGTAAAGTACGAGAGCAATTGAAAAACATTACAGCAAAAACGATTAACGTTCACATCAATAGTGGTGGTGGAGATGTATTTGAATCAATTGCTATCTCTAATTTATTAAAAAATCATTCTGCCAATATTGTTATACACATTGATGGTTTGGCGGCAAGTGGTGCATCTGTTATTGCAATGGCAGCAGATAAAATTGTTATGCCTAAAAATACAATGATGATGATTCATAAAGCATGGACATATGCGGCTGGTAATGCAGAAGGGTTACGTAAGGTTGCAGATCGTCTTGATAAAATTGATACTGCAGTAACGGAAAGTTATACATCTCGTTTTGTAGGAGAAAAAAGTGAACTAGAAACACTTTTAGCAGAAGAAACATGGTTAACTGCTGAAGAGTGTCAAACGTTTGGTTTCTGTGATGAAATTTCAGATGAAATAGTAATTCCAGAGGAAGACGAAGAAGATGAAGAACTCGAACCTGCAAAGGCAAAGATATTAAACAAATACAAAGCATCAGTTCAAGTGCAAGAAGAATCAAAAGAAACAACTCATAATAGCAAAAATACATTATTTACATTACTAACAGCGTTAAACACTCCAAAACGGTAGTGTTTTTTATTTTGCATAAAATAGGAGGAATTTGAAAATGACAATTAAAAATTTAGATCGTGAAGCTCAAAAGCAAAATGAAATGAGAGAGAAGTTATTGAATGCTATGAATAGTGGCGATGAGGAACAAGCAGCGGCCGCTATGATCGACTTCGCAAACTCCATTCAAGAAAACATTATCAATGACGCACGACAAGCTGTGAATGAAGATTTAACAGATCAACAAGTAATGGTAAGCAGAGGGCTACAAGTTTTAACAAAAGATGAGCAAACATATTACAACACTGTTATTGCTAATAAAGGTTTTGCAGGTGTAGAAACGTTAGTTCCAGCAACTGTATTCGAACGTGTATTTGAGTACTTACGTACAAATCATGCACTATTGAACTACATTGAATTTGTAAATACTACTGGTGTAACAGACTGGATTGTTAAAAAGGGAAATGTACAGTCTGCTTGGTGGGGAAAACTTTGTGAAGAAATTAAAGAATTATTAGATGATGGATTTGAAGTTATTACAACAAATCTATATAAACTAAGTGCCTATGTTCCAGTTTGTAACGCAATGCTAGATTTAGGTCCAATTTGGTTAGATCGTTATGTACGCGAAATCTTAACTGAATCAATGGCTATTGCATTAGAAGAAGCAATTGTAAACGGTACTGGTAAAGATCAACCGATTGGAATGATGAAAGATCTTAACGGAGCAGTTACTGCAGGTGTTTATCCAGATAAAAAGGCAATTGCACTTACTAGCTTATCACCGAAATCATTAGGTAAAGAAGTAATGGCCCCACTTACAAAAGATGGGCGTCGTGCAGTAAGTAATGCACTAATGATTGTGAATCCACTGGATTATTGGGAAAAAATCTTCCCAGCAACAACGTTCTTAACGCAAAACGGCGCATATGTATCTGGTGTATTACCAATCCCAGCAACAGTTCTTCAATCTCTAGCTGTTCCAAAAGGAAAAATGGTTGCAGGAATTGCACGTGATTACTTTATGGGTGTTGGTTCAACTCAAAAAATCGAAACATCAACAGAATATAAATTCTTAGAAGATGAAACAGTTTATTTATCTAAACAATATGCGAATGGTCGTCCAAAAGATAACGAATCATTCTTAGTATTTGATATTAGTGGTTTAAATGCTGGTAGTGAAACACCTACACCCTAAGTCGCCCTCCACATTAAGAGTGGAGGCGATTGATTTTAATATTATGTTAAAACCAGAATTAATTGCTTATGCAAATCAACATAATATAGATATTTCCTCTGCAACCTTGAAAGAGGATATTCGAAAAATTATAGAAGAATCAGCAACAAGTGGTGATTAAAATGGAACAAACATTAAATGAAATATTACTTGAAGATGTAAAAAGCCGTTTACGGATCACTTGGAATGATGAAGATGCACAACTAATAAAAACAATTGAACGTGGAAAGGCGTATTTACAAAATCTTTGTGGTACGTCTTTTTCTTTTGAAGAAGAAGGCCAGGTTAAGCAATTACTGATTGAACGATGCAGGTATGAGTATAACAACGCCCTGGAGGATTTTGAAAAGAATTTCCGAGGGGAATTACAGCGTTTGATTATAGATGCTGCCTTAAAAGAGAGGGCAAAAGATGAAGTCATACAATGAAACGTTTAATGATGGTTTTTTAAAATATGGGCGTACGGAAACGAAGCGTAGTGAAAACGGAAAGCGAATTAAAGGCGTTTTTTCTGAAGAGGGAAAACTAGCTTTTAGAGAATTATCAGCACGGGATAGTGATTATCAATCCTGTGGGTTATTAAATGCAAAGTTAGATAAAAAAGTAAAAACTTTGTTTCCTCCTTCTTTTCGTTCGATTTATAAAAACAAATTAAAAGTAGTTATAGATCACTTGGAATACGATGTCATTAAAGTTGATTCAGACAAACAGTATTTATATTTCTATTTACAAGAAGTAGGTGGACATGATGAATAACGAACAATCAAAAAAACGACTTCAAAAGTTGAATAGCTTGTTAATTTCGAGATTAAAAGAAGCGTTCAATGTAGGAGTTTACCAGGACCAAGTAAGTGAAGATGAAGAAACAGGATATCATTACTTCATTTTTGAAACAGGTGGATTTGAAAATACAGAAAGTAAATTAACACTTCGCCAAAATGTTTTAATTCGATATTACTCTGAAAATCGTGATGATTTAGACGAAAGAATGCTAGATATTGTTGCAACACTTGAAGCTACAGGGCATTCTTTTCAACACTCAAATAAAACATCTATTCAAAAAGGTGAAGTAGATGAATACATTGATGAAATTGAAATCTATGTAACCAGACTTATTAAATATGGCTGCTAGTTCATGGAGTGTAGAGTTTGGAGATATTGAAGCCTTAGAAAACAAACTCAAACAAATACCGGGGAAGTCAGAGCAAGCACTTAATAAAGTTTTGCATAGTGATGGTGTGAATCTTGCAGTCGAATCCATTCAGCCTAAAATCCCTGTTTCTACATGGAAAGGGCGCGTGAGAAATAAACGACATGCAAAAGATCAAAAATCTTTAACAAATAGCAAATTAAATCTTGGTTTTACAATTCGTCCAACACCTAGATTTAATTACTTAAAGTATCCAGATTTAGGGATAGGAAATTCGAAGAAAAACGCACCGAAAAAGATATTAGAGCGTGGTTTACAAACCGCCACTCCAAAGATATCAGAACGCTTAAATACAGAATTAGATAAAGTTATCAATCAAACATTAGGAGGTTAATTATAATGACGACAATTATTGAAGAATTCGATTCCATGTCATTTACAAACGTAGGTATTCAATTTATTAAAGGTGGAATTCAACAAACCGGCACAAAGTTCGGTTGTGTTGGCACAATCGAGGGCGAAACAGAAATGCTCGAGAAAGTAAAGAAATGTGAAGGTGTAGAAGTTAAAAAGATTTCCAAGCCTACTAAAATGAATATGACTCTTTCTGGTCATTTACGTGTAGATGTACTTAGAAAGCTTTTTGGAATTAAAACAGATGGGTTAAAAGCTGGTGTATGGTCATACGGTACAACATCAAAGGGAGAGTCATTTGTTTTAACTGCTGACGTAGTTGATGAATTTGAGGATTTAAAAAAATTCGTTGCCTTCTCTAATTGTGCATCTACAACTGGATTTAAATTTAAAGTGGAAAACGGTTCGGATGAAGTAGCAGAAACAGAATTAGAGTTTACAGCCCTTAAAGATAGTAACGGGGAATTTTATTACGAAGCATTAGCGGATGAAGTGGACGATGTGCAGGTAAAAGAAAAATGGCATACACAATTTACGCCTGATCTTGTGAAACTGTAAAAATAACAACAGCAACTCTATCAAAATAAAAGGGGACAAGTAACCTATGAGAGTCGAAGTCGTAAAATTAAAAGAAGTAGAAGTTGTAAATGTAGAAGGACAATTCAAGCCAATCGAAAAAAATCATCAAAAAGTTCCTTGTTTTATTACGAATTATGCAATGAAACAAGGGAAAGATTTAGGGCTAACTGATGAGTCATTATTGCAAGGTGTATTTAAATTACAAGGTTTAGCTAATGCAAATCCTAATCAATTAGACAATATAGATTTTAGTGCCTTACAAGGTATTGATGAAACCGCAATACAAAAAGTTATTTATTTAGGATGCCTAGGAGCGAATAAAGATTTCGAATATAATTTTGACGAATTTTTAGAGCGATACCATTACTCTTTTGAAGAAACAATGAAACTATATGTAAGATTAGCTTCTTCTAGCATAACTGGGCAACAAAATAAATTTGCGAAAGGATTAGGAAATAGTACAAAAACTAACGAAAAAAAGAGATAAAACCACCGAAAATAAACATTGAATGCGTAGAGGATAAATATGTTCTCTACGTTTTAATTTATGGGATTGATCCAGAAACATTTTGGCATTTTCCCATCGCATCGGTGGAGCGAATAGCTGAAGGGAAGCTTGCCTTTGACGGTTGGAAAGCTAATCCACGCTAAGATAAGGCAGGTGAGAATATGGCAAACATACCAGAGTCGAAAATAACATTTAAAGTTTTTAATCAAGAATTCAATAAAGCAATGGGTGACATGAAAAATGAAAGCTCTAAGCTACGTCAAGAATTCACTTTACAACAAGAACAATTAAAATTAAGCGGTACAGCAACAGAGCAATTAGCAGCTAAATTAGGACACTTACAACAGCAACAACAACTTGCTGCACAAAAAGTTGCTGCAACAGAACAACAATTAAGTAGAGCTAAAGCAATATATGGTGAAAATTCTGTTGAAGTTGAAAAATTAGCCCGTCAATTAGGTAATGCACAAATAGCAGAACAAAGATTTTCAAATCAAATTAAAGAAACAGAAGGCGCTCTTCAAAGGTTAGGTCAAGAAAATAGTAGTGCTGCACAGGATTTAAAAAAATTAGGTGCAGCAGAAACAGAACTAATAAATCAATCAGCGAAGTTACGGGCTGAATATGATTTTCAAAATGCTGCTCTTGGTCATAATGCAACAGAGTCAGAAAAGTTAAGTGCAAAACTTCATTACTTAGGACAAGCACAACAAAATGCTTCTCAACAAACACAAAACTGTGCACAACAATTAGCAGCAGCAAAATCACGGTATGGTGAAAATTCTGCTGAAGTAAATAAACTCGAAACAAAACTACTACAATTAAGATCAGCCGAACAACAATTAGAAAATGAGGTTCAACAAGCTAATTCGGTTTTATCCGAACAAGCAAATGTAGCTAGTAAGGTTTCTGAAAAAATGAGTGCTGCTGGTGAAAAAATGAAGAGCGCAGGGGAATCCATGACTACAACTGTTACCCCTGCAGTTCTTGGTCTTGGTGCAGGTGCATTGAAAGTAGCTTCTGATATGGATGCTTCTCAAAGAAAAATCCAAGCTTCTTTAGGGTTGACAGCCCAAGGTGCTGAAAATCTTGAAAAGATAGCGGAAAGCACTTGGAAAAATGGATTTGGGGAAAACATTGGTGAAGTTGACACGGCATTAATTAAAGTCTTTCAAAATATGCGTGACGTACCGCATGAAGAATTACAAGCTGCAACTGAAAATGTATTAACACTCGCTCAAACATATGATGTTGATCTAAATGAGGCTACACGTGGCGCAGGACAATTAATGTCTCAATTTGGTCTATCGACCCAAGAAACATTCGATTTACTTGCCGCAGGTGCTCAAAGTGGTTTGAATTATTCAGATGAGCTTTTCGATAATCTTTCAGAATACGCACCGTTATTTAAACAAGCTGGTTTTACTGCTGATGAAATGTTTAACATACTTGCTAATGGAACCGCAACAGGATCATATAATCTTGATTACATCAATGATCTAGTAAAAGAGTTCGGTATTCGTGTTCAAGACGGAAGCAAGGGTGTTGCAGAAGGATTTGGCGATTTATCAAAAGAAACCCAAGGTGTTTGGCAGTCATTTAATGAAGGTAAAGCAACTGCTGCAGACGTTTTTAAAGCTGTTACAGGTGACTTAAAAAACATGGATGACAAAGTAAAAGCCAATCAAATCGGTGTAGCTCTGATGGGAACTAAATTCGAAGACATGGGTGCTGATGTTGTACTAGGATTAAATGATGTAAATGGTGGTCTTGGTGACACAACAGGTCGCATGGAAGAACTGAAAAAAATCCAAGAAGAATCATTTGGACAACAATTTAAGAGTCTTACACGTGACGCTGCTTTAGCTTTGGAACCACTAGGTAAAATTCTATTAGAACTAGCAAAAGAAGCGATGCCATTAATTTCTAGTGCAATTAAAACAATGTCAGAAGCATTTAATAATCTATCACCAACGGCAAAGAAAATAGTCGTTATTATTGGTGGAATTATAGCCGCTCTCGGTCCTATTTTACTTATCATAGGTCCAATAGTTATGGTAGTAGGTAAATTAATAACCGCTATTTCCACGATTGGGACGGCAATCATGGCAGTTTGGGGTGTAATTCAGCCAATACTAGCCGCAATAGCTGTTGCATTCGGTACAACGGTTGGTATCGTAATCGCTGTTATAGCCGCTGCCGCTGCTGCGATTATAGCCATTTATGTATATTGGGATGAGATTAAAGCATTTCTTGTTAATACATGGAATTACATTGCAGAAGTAGCATCATCAGTATGGCAAGGTATTTCGGACTTCTTTTCTACCTTATGGGATGGAATTGTTCAATATTTCTCTGATTCATGGGATAGTATAAGCCAAGGAGCAGAAGAGGTTTGGACAAGTATTGTTGAATTCTTAACTACAACTTGGGATGGAATTATTGATTTTGTTCTGACGTGGGGAACTAGAATTTTAACTGGATATATAGAGATTTGGACATCTATTTTCAATTTCTGTATGGAAATTTGGAATGGTATAGTTGAATATTTAACGGGAGTTTTACAAAGCATAGCAACTTTCTTTTCTGAAACCTGGACTGCTATTTCAGAGTTCTTCCAAGGTGTTTGGAATGGTATTTCTACAGTTGTTCAAACTGTATGGAATTTCATTACACAATACTTGCAAGCGATTTGGACAGCTATTTTATATTTCGCTACACCGATCTTTGAAGCGATTAAAAATTGGATTATTAGCGTTTGGGATACTATCAGTTCTGCTACTTCTATGGTTTGGAATATGATTGTTAATTTATTACAAACTTGTTGGGATACTATTGTTTCAATTGCTACAACAGTTTTTGAGACGATTAAAAATTGGATTATTAGTGTTTGGGATACTATCAGTTCTACTACTTCCATGGTTTGGAATGTAATTAGTACTTTCCTACAAACTTGCTGGAATACTATTGTTTCAATTGCTACAACAATATTTGAAGCGATTAAGAATTGGATTATTAACACATGGAATACCATCAGTTCTACAACATCTGCAATTTGGAATGCAGTTAAAAACTTTTTGATTGGTCTGTGGAATTCCATTGTTTCAACAGCAAAATCTGTCTTTAACAACATAAAAGAAGCGATTACTTCTGTTTGGAACATGATCAGTAGTACAAGTGGTAATATCTGGAATGGTATTAAATCCACACTTTCAAACATTTGGGAAAGTATTAAATCCACCGCATCATCTGTATGGGATGGCTTAAAAGAAGCAATTATGACACCTGTTCGATGGGTTACTAGTTCTGTTAATAACGCCTTTGAAGGTATGAAATCAGCTGTATTAGGTGTATGGGATGGAATTAAAAGCGGTACTAAAACAGCAATTAACGGTATCATTCGTATGATTAATAAATTCATTGATGGCTTTAATACACCTGCTGATCTATTAAGTGAAATACCTGGTGTTGATGCACCTAAAATCCCACATGTACCGATGCTCGCAAAGGGTGGACATGTTTTAGGAGATGGGCAATTCATTGCTGGAGAAGCCGGTCCCGAGTTATTCAGTAAAAAAGGGAATAAGGTATCTGTAACACCATTAAGTTCTTCTGAAAGAATGGGTGGAATTGGCGGTCAGTTAGGATTACTAATTAAAAATGTAACAGACATGATACAAAATGCAGCTTCTCAATTAGCTCAAATCGTGGCTTACGATGTACCTAGTGCGCTAGGGGAAGCACTTTTGAATGGTGTTCCTAATATGGCTGGAGCAGCTGCAGGTGGCGGAATGGTTAATCAACAACCAGTAGAAGTAAACTTTTATAACACTGTACGAAATGACCGTGATATAGACCGTATGTTTGAAAAAGCTGATGATTGGTTTGCACAAAAAGGACGTAACTTAAATGTCGGAATAGGGAGGAATTGATTTGCTAGACATAGGGATTGATACGGAATTAGCGAGTGATTATCGAATATGTATGGTAGATCGCCCCGTTATTCCAACAGCAAAACAAAAGGTTGAACATATAGAAGTGTCAGGAAGACATGGATCACTAACGAAGAAAGGGGCGTTCGAGGACGTCCCTTTAAAAATTAAGTTTAATTTACTTGAAGAAGAAAATATAAAGCCTTTAATACGCCGTATCAAGGCATGGTTCATGGATGGTAAAATACTGTATTTCACCGATGACGAAGTGTATCGAAAAATTAAATCTGTTGAAATTGGTGATATTGCAAATGAGATTGAAGAATATGGGGAATTCGAAGTAGAATTTACACTTGATCCTTTTGAATACGTTGATACAGCACCGATTGTATTAACAAGGCCAGAAAATCTTTTAAATCCTGGAACAATAGAATCTGCTCCAAAACTAGTGATTTACGGGGGCGGCGATGCAACAATTACGATTAATGATGTATCGTTCAAAATAAAAGGTGTAGCTTATTCCGTCACTATCGATTCTGATTTGCTAGAAGCATATGCTGCCACAACTTCAATGAATTCTAAAATGATAGGAGAATTTCCGCTTTTTAAACCTGGAATAAATACAATTTCATGGTCTGAATCAGTTACTAAAATCATAGTTGAACCAAGGTGGAGATATAAATGAGTCATATTACACTATATAAACCAGATGAGACTGATTTCACTCATAATGGAATTGGCATATTAGATAAGCATATTTATGGTGCAACCGTTGTGGAAGAACTCAACGGTTTATTTGCACTTACATTTATTTACCCATTATTTGCGCCACATGGAATAGAAATTGATGGTATGAGCATTATTAAAGCTCCTACACCAGATGGTGACCAATTATTTCGTGTTGTAACTCCTAAACCAAGCATGGGCGAATTAACTGTACAATGTTATCACATTTTTTATGATTTAACAGAGAACTTAATTGAAGATATATTTATTCAAAATACAAATGGTAATGCAGCAATGAGCCGTTTATCAACAGGCTGTCAATATAAACATCCTTTTACCTTTTATTCGGATATTCCTACTATCGCAAGTGCACGTATTGTACGGAAAAATCCAATTGAAGCTATTTTAGATAATGGACAAGATAATGCTTTTATTAATCGCTGGGGTGGTGAATTGAAGCGAGATAACTTTGATGTAAAAATGTTAAAAAGCCGTGGTATGGACAGAGGGGTTGTCATTCAGCATAAAAAAGATTTGCTGGGTTATGAAGGGAATGTTGATTGGAAAAGCCCAGTCACTAGAATTATGCCGCAGGGGTTTGATGGTCTGTTTCTTCCAGAAAAATATGTAGATAGTCCAAATATTAATAAATATCCTCATCCCAAAATCAGAGTGGTGGAATTTAAAGATATAAAGGCTGCAATTGGTGAACATGCAAAAGATGATGATGCTGTTCCGCTAGAAGAAGCTTACAAACGATTACGTCAAGCTGCTAAAGATATGTTCACGATTCAAAAGGCAGATCAACCAAAAGCAACATATAAAGTTGAATTCCAAGAACTATCACAGACAGAAGAATATAAAAATTATGCAGTATTACAACGTGTTTATATGGGAGACATTGTCACCGTTCGGCACACAGAAGATAATCTTGATATTCAAGCGAAAGTCATTTCTTATAAATACGATCCAATAAAGAAAGAGTATATAGAAATAACTTTAGGTAATTTCAAAGAAACGTTTGCAAATATGGCTGGGAAAGTAGAGCGAATGCAGAATGATATATCAAACATGCCGAGCTCCATATTAGATGCAGCGAAAGAAAATGCAACGAATCTTATTAACTCTGGATTTGGTGGGCACGTTAGGGTTTATCCAGATCGTATTTTGATTATGGACACAAAATCCGAAATGACAGCTTCAAAGGTTTGGCAGTGGAATCTCAACGGATTAGGGTATTCCCCTTGGGGAATAGACGGTCCATATGAAACTGCCATTACATATGATGGGCGAATTGTTGCTGATTTTATAACAGCTGGTACGCTTTTTGGTGATTTAATTAAGGGTGGAGAAATTAGTGGTACTACTTTAAGATCGGATGATTCTAAAAACTATGTAAGTATATCCAAACAATTCATGCGAATTATGGAAAATGATATTACCCGTATGTTTTTAGGATATTACAAAAATTCGAGGAATGAATTACAACCCACTTTACTTTTAGGTGGAGACAATGACATTACAGCTTCACAAGGAGCGCTTGCACTTTATCAGTATTCAAACATTTATCCCAAAGCGGCAGGGATAGGAATTACACGAGGTTATGTAGGTGGCAGTAATACCGATTTGTATTTTCCTTCCATTATTAAATTTGGTCAAAATGGAGATTTGGGCTTAAAAGCAGAAGAATATTTGCAACTTGAATCTCAATTGTCATATATGAATCTACTAGCTGGTACAAACTTTACAGCAAAGGCAAAAAACGACTTCATTGCTGAAGCCACAAATGGAAATATGCATTTCACTACTGGACAAAGATTTTACTATCACAAAAATGGTAAAAGACTTATGTCTATAGATGCCTCTTCTGGTGGAGACACGGATCTTATCATGCAATATTGTACGTTACGTAATTCAGATTATGAGAATGGATATCTTCAAGTTAAATCTGGTACAGGTTCATTTTACACAGGTATTATTGCAGGGGATTTTAAAGTATCTTCGCAAGCTAAATACAAAACGAACATACGTGATATTAAATTTGATGCGTTAGAAAAAGTAATGGATTGGGATATAAAACAATATAACCTCAAATTAGATATGGCAAAACTATATGAAATGCGGATGGATCGTAAAGAAGGGGAACCTACTTTAACGACAAATGACATCCCAGTTCATTATGGTATTGTCATTCCGAACGAATCCGAAGAAACAGGTGTAGGCTTATATGGGATGCTTTCACAAGTTACTAGAGCATTTCAAGAATATGTTACAAAAACAGATGCTAGAATTCGAGAGTTAGAGCCGATACAAACGAAAGGTAATGTTAAAACATAGAAACAGAACGAAACGCAACAGAAGACCAATTAGACATGTTAAAAGAAAAACGTTATAGAAAGGAGTGTTGTAGTAGATGAGGGAGGAAGAAATTATTGTAAATTTGGATGATCCAGTATTCACAAAAACAATTCGTTCTCGGCAGAATGATAAAAATGGTTTGAAACTCATTGTGTATCTAAAGCAAAAAGGGAGAAGCGTTGATTTAACAGGATATGCAGTCAAATATGAAGCGACAAATCATACAGGGGCATTCATTCGTGATGATGCTCAAATAATTGATGTGAAAAATGGTGTGTTTTCATATACTTTTACATCTCAAGCAGTTTCAGCTTCGGCTGATTGGACTGCTTATTTTGTTATGGAAAAAAACGCTGAACGAACGAGTACCCCTGATATCCGAATTGTGCTTAAGAGAGATGTAAAAGAAGGAAATATGAAAATAGAAAACTATATTTCTGATTTTGAAAAAGCTATAGAACAAGTGGCAGGATATCGGAAAGAAATTGATGATACAAATAAGAAAATTACAGATACGAACAACAAATTTGTAGAGTTAACAACATTAATTAATGCGAAAGGTGTTCAAGTACCAAAGATCACAACTGAATCAGGTGGTCAAACTATTTCTGTTAGTGATGCCACAAAGAATATTCTTGATGAAATAGCCGCGAAAGGTGCCGGGATGAATACAATTTATTGTGCTACAGGTGTGCAAAACACAATCCCATCGGGCAAACCTTGGAGGGGAATTTCTTATTTTAATCAGAATAATATTGGCTTTGTAATCGCTAAAGATAGTGTAGGTGGATTTTATACAAATTATCTAAACGGAAATAACGGGTGGACAGGGTGGACAAATCATGTCACAAAAGAAGATTTTGTGGGATGGGATTTTACTGTACAAGGATTTAAACGAACTACCGATACGGATTGGATTCAGATGTCAATCAACACAGCTAATGCTTCCAACGTTGAAGGAAGACAAGTTACTAGAGCGAAACGAAGTGGCGACCAAGTTTCTGTTATAGGTTCTTTAAAGAATATAAAAGAAGGGCAAGTTGTATTCAATGTTCCAACTGCATTGCGACCAGCCCAACAAATAACAGATGTTGTTATTATTGCCGGTCCACCTTATTCTATATGTGAATTTAACGTAGAAACTGGCGGTAATGTAAAAATATACAACATCACTACTGACAAAACTATTCATTTTTCAATCAATTATTTAGTATAAAAAAGGAGGCAAACAAGTGGAACGTATCGACGTATTCATAAAAACGTTTATAGCTACCTTTGGTGGCTTCTGTGGATATTTCTTAGGAGGATGGGATGCAACATTGAAAATCTTAGTGACGATGGCAGTTATTGATTATTTAACTGGAATGATTGCAGCGGGATACAATGGAGAGTTAAAAAGTAAAGTAGGTTTCAAAGGCATCGCCAAAAAGGTGGTGCTTTTTCTTTTGGTTGGAGTGGCAGCGCAATTAGATACAGCGTTTGGAAGCAACAACGCTATCCGTGAAGCAACAATCTTTTTCTTCATGGGTAATGAATTGTTATCACTTTTAGAAAACGCTGGACGTATGGGAATCCCACTTCCACAAGCTTTGACAAACGCGGTTGAAATTTTAGGTGGTAAACAAAAACAAGAAGATAAAAAGGGAGATGTTCAATAATGAAAAAACATATTATCGATATTTCAAAATGGAATGACAGTATTAATTGGGATGTATTAGCTCCTCAAGTTAGTTTAGCGATTTGCCGTGTTCAATATGGATCAGATACAGTAGATGGATTGTATAAACAACATGTAGCGCAATTAGAAAAACGTGGTATTCCACATGCTGCCTATGCGTATGGATGCTATGTTTCTGTTAATGATGCAATTGTGGAAGCGAACGATTTTATGAAAAGAACAAATTCAAATGCTAAATTCTTAGTGCTAGATTGTGAGGATGATACATTAAAAAGTTGTGGCCCCGACAATCTAGCAGCTGCTTCTCAAGCTTTTATTGATACATGTAAAGCGGCAGGTTGGAAAGTCGGATTTTATGTATCACATCATATGTACAATCAATATGGTTTAAATAAGGTGAAAGCAGACTTTTTATGGACTCCTCGTTATGGAAGTAATAAACCTGCCTATGCGTGTGATCTATGGCAATATGCAGACGGAGAAACAGGCGGTTGGCTTGATGGTGTAGGAAAAGTTGACTTAAATGTTCTAAATGGAGACAAGCCATTATCTTGGTTTATTGGTGGTAATGAACTAAATCCAATTAACCCAATTGATCCAATTCAGCCTATTCAAAAAGAGGGAATTGGACATGCAACATCGAAATACGATGATGGTTATGGTGTGAATCTATATGAAAATCCTGATGATCCTATTTTTGCTGGACGTATTACACAAAAAATCCCTTACTTAATCCAGAAAGGATACTGGGGTGGTGGAGAAAAAGACATGATCTGCCTTGGGAATGAAAAGCAGTGGGCTTACCTAAAACATTTTGATGTGAAATGGTTCTATGCACATTCTAAATATCCTGTAGGTTGGGGGATTGCAGTTCATAGTGAGCCAGAATGTATTAACCATGTTGGAAATATTGACGGTTCTACTCCTTATCGTATTTGGGGAAGAGTTGGCGACGCAATAGATATTGGTGGTAATCGTTGGATTCGTGAGGAACATGTAATTATTAAATAATAGGTGGTTTCAAAAGTACACAACAACAAAGGTAAAACATACTATGTAACTGCTAGCGAAGCATATGTATTTATGAAGTGAAAATCCGGCTCTTGTGAGTCGGATTTTCTTTTTTTATATTTAAGATAAGATTGCCTTTCTTAAATATAAAATTATGAATAGATAGGAATTAATTCTTGTTTGAAATCTTCATACATACCTAAAGCAATTTTAAAAATTTTTTCTAAGCTGTCATAATCGCTAAATAGTACTGGCTTAATTCTAGTATCTGGAGAAATTAAAAGTCTTGAATATAGACTCCATGGACTACCTAATCTTAGTTCATCATTATGATAAACTACCCAAGTAAAATCCAGAACGTTTATTTTAATACCAATATTAAAATAAAATAAATTTTCTTTTTTATCACCTAGTTCTCCAACTTTTAAAAACTTTTCTTTTTTATCATAAACTGATTTATAACCTAGCTTTTCAAGTATTTGTTGAATTTCTTCAATATTGGGATTAGGAATGATTTCTTCGGCATCATAATTTTCTCTCGAAAAAGAAGAAAGTTCTGTGTATCTATTAACAAAGTCAATTTTTTTTAGTGCTGTTTCTATTTCAGGTTTTAATTTTAAGCTCATAATTATTCCTCCCTAAATCTTAATGTTACACCGTATTCTTCAGCTATTTCTTTATACTTTTCTATATTTTTAATGTTTTTATTAGATGCTGGCACCTCTAAAATATAGTCTCCGTTAAGTTTTAGGCCATCTAACTCAGGATACTGATTTGATCTTATTTTAGTGCCAGATGAATATTTATCTCTAAATTCGTTCAAGTAAGTTCTAAATGTTGCCTCGTCTATTTTATGTAAATCTGTAGCTTTCCTTGAAACAATTTCTTCAAAAATTGGGTCATACGAATCCAGTCTTTTGTGATTTTCTAAATGTAATTCATGGTAATCGTACCAACCTTCTTCTCTTGCTTTTGAATTAAATCTATTTCCTCTTGCCATAGGTGAATTTTTTGTCCAATAATCACTTGCCTCTTTCCAATCTAATCTGTCTTTAGGGACTTTCCCCTCTTTGGCTTTTCTATCACAATATTGCTTGTATCTTAATTCTAAATCAGATTCGATAAATCTCCCATCTTTTAAAAGATTTTTAGCAGTCTCACTTGAGCCCTTAACTCCACTAACAGAACCACTAAACGTAGAGGTAAAACACTAATGGGAAAGTAATAAATTGATGCTAATGATTTATATGTACAATTTAGGGAATTAAACAAATCTAATTTCTCATGTTGTTTACATATATAATAGAAGGTAATGAAAAAACTACACATTTTCATTGTCGCTACCATGTTGGCGTCAACCT
>NZ_JBEGIB010000015.1:0-46709 GCF_040676495.1 Bacillus sp. LBA3-1-1.1 | reverse complement strand
AGTTGATATCAGCCTTATCTAACAAAGCGTAAGTTCTGACTAAGTTGATATCAGCCTTATCTAACAAAGCGTAAGTTCTGACTAAGTTGATATCAGCTTTATCTAACAAAGTATTAGTTCTGACTAAGGTAATATCAGTTTTATCTAACGAAGTGTCATTTTTAAAAAGATGGAGGAATTTATTACACCATAAGAGCTTTATTTTTATTTACTGATTATCATGAAAAAGTTTTTTGTTTGTAAAATAGGTGGACTATTGTCTCGTTATTTTTGAGGTATTTTATGGACATGTATAAGTTCATTTTTTTAAAACGGCTATAAATCAACTCCTTTTATGCAAAAATGATAGAGTCTCGTAAAAAGTGTGTCAAAAAAGTACACACTTTTTACGAGACTTTTGTCTACTTGTCTGTGCTACCTTAAAACAGTTTCGGTAGATACGGTGACCTCTATGAGGTTAGTTTGCAGTGTTCTCTTTTATATGGGAAAGCGTAATAAACATTGATACATCAATATTTTTGTTGCTTTTTTTATATTGATGGCGTGAAAATAAAAGTAACTTAATACGAATGGAAAATAAAAAAGGGTGTTATGTATACCTAGAAGTCTTGTAAACGTATAGGGCATTTGGGTATACCTTTTAAAAACGGGTATTGTGTGAAGCCAGAGGCTTTTGTAGATACGGTTGTTTTGTAAGAAGGTATGATTGCAAATCAAATAAAGAGGTTAAATATTTATCAAGATTATGAAGAGTATTATCACTGTGGTTTAATTGGTCTTTGGTATGCTTATGAAAGGTATGAGGAGGAGAAAGAGAGTTTTCTTGCTTATGCTGTCGTAACGGTGCGTGGTCATATATTGGAAAGGTTGGGGACAGAACGTGTAGTACAAGAGAGGTATGTATGTGCCGGAGAGTATGATGAACGATTTGAGCCTGAAGATGCGGGAACGAGAGCGAAGGACTTTATGAGTGTGTTAAATGAGAGGGAGAGGCACATTATTTCAGAACGATTTTTTGCAGGTGAAAAGATGGGAGAGATAGCCATTGGAATGGGGATGACGTACTATCAAACGAGATGGTTATATCGACAGGCGCTTGAGAAAATGTGAGATAGTATAAAGGGATAAAAATAATAAGTAGAATGGAAGGTATGAAGAATATTACCTTCCATTCCATTCATTTTAAGGTAGTAAATGTGGCATAAAGTTTTTTAAGTGTAGTGAATCTTGCATGTTCATCCGTGATAATACATATCCAGCTTTCAATACTTGCTGTCTTAACTTATGGGAACTTATTCGTATCGTTACGGTAGTTCGGTTTAAAAAATGAATTTTAGCCTGTTTAGTTTTTTGAAAGTTTCTATATCCTGCATACGGTTGTAGAACAACCATATACAGTTTGGGGACGAAGGAGATTCTGTTGGAAAAGTACAAATATATTCTCTATGATTAATTGAAATTGGCACATTTTGTTTGAAATTAAATTTTGCTTGGACTGCAGCACGTCTACCTTGGTAAGTAGAATGAACATGTGTTAGACAGGATTTCTTTATGAGTTGGAGAGCTGTTTGGCATGAGTGTAGGTGGCTTCCACTACTGTTGATGATTTTTGTGCGGTAATAAGGGTACTTATAAAGTTCGATCATCATTGTAGAACTAGAAATAAAAATATCATTTTCATTATCCATAAATTTAAATCCTTCCGTATATAATTTTTATTCCCAATATAACTATATGCGAATTGTGAGAAGTCTCTATTAATTTTCTGTTGCGTATTGTAAATTTTTATTGTTCGTTTACAATCAATAGATGGTAGTCTTTCTAATTTGCAGCGCTTGTACATATATATGAAAAGAGAAAAGAGTAGGCGGTGATATATCATGAAGAAAAAGTATATTATTATGGCTCTAGCGGTTGTTCTCTTAGTTTATTTAGCAAACAGTAATCCGGGTAAGGGAGAATATACAGATTGGGCAGCAAAACAATTTATGAAGCGTAATGATGTGAGTAAGAAGCTAGACGAGGTTGAGAAGGAAAATAAAGAGGGTTTACTTGGCGACTTAGCATCGGCGGGTAAAAAACTGGCAAATAAGTATGTTGAGCCACAAGTTGGATTATTAATCGATCATTATACAAAGCGAAATGATTATATTTTCTTCTCAACCTATACGACCGAGTTTGATTTAGGCGGAGAGGATTATAAATATGTTTGCGTTGGTTTTTCAAAGATCTTTATCCCGATTGAAATGCCGAAGAAAAAAGACGAATCTGCAAAATGATGCAGATTCGTCTTTTTGATTTACGGAGTAATGTGAACTTCAGATAAAGTTTTTTTGGTTCTAGTGCTAACACTCCAAAACGCTTGTAAATGACCTCCTAAACTTGGACATACTGATATTAGTACTCTAAAAAAGGATGTGATTGGTATGGAAGAGAAAAATCTATTTAAGTGGAAACATTCTCAACTGGATATTATTTTATTAACCGTAAGATGGTACCTACGGTATAGCATCAGTTTTCGTGATTTAGTTGAAATGATGGAAGAACGTGAGCTATCCCTTCCTCAAAACAATTTGACCTATCGTTAAACGAAACTACGCTTTTGCTAGACTAAGCTAATAATTTATGAGAATGAACTGATACTTCGCTAAACTGAGCTGATTTTCGTTAAACTGTGGACAAAAATTAAAACCTTATGATAAAACAAAACTATAACTACATTGAATTGAACAAAAAACTAAACTTATGGTACAATAATTCCGTCAAAAAAATCAAAAAATCCTCTCGGTGTTGGTCGCACCAAAAGGATTGAATAAATCTAATCTACATATAATTTAGATACTTAAATCACAAGTTATTATTTAAAGTCAAGTTCTTGGGAGGAACTTGTCTTTTTTATTTTTATCAAATTTATACTCAGACACAACACTCACACCGAAAAACAAGGAGGTGAATTACATGAACGATAGCAAAGAATTTTGTCCTCATTGCAACGCTAATTTGCAAGGTGATCCGATCCCTAAAGAATCACAAAAATCCTATAACGCAACTCATTTCACTAGAAAAATAGGAATCACACACATCGCAATTGATAGAATCATGCAATGGCAATGCCCTGACTGTCTCAAAAAGTGGGAGGTTTAATTCTCCCTTTCTTTTTGTAATAAGGTTTTACCACTTGCTCGATATAGGCTTCTACAGTTTCATAACTAGCAATAAGCTGTCTTTCCTTTTTTAACATTCCGTATATCTTCTGTGGCGATTGCTCGCGGTCATAACGTGATCATATCGCTCTTATGATAATTGGCGGTAACGCTTCAGGATTTCGAATATTTTTCAGTTTCCTTGCCCAACTACCACTATTTCTTGTGTGAGCCATTATTTATCACTTCTGACTATTCGCTTTTGGATTCGTTTATTTTGTTTCTCATTGTTTTTTGGACTGCTAATCCGATGATAACTGAATCATCTATCTTTAGTTTCCCTTTTGCTTTTAGATTTGCATGATATTCTCTTAATGCATCCCTTAAAGAAACATGGGAACCATCATATCCGTAATTTTCTTGCATGTATCTGAATGTTTTCATGTAATTAACTTTGCGTTTATTATCTTTTGTTTCTTTTGCATTAGCCATTAAATATTTATGTGCAATTTCTAATGTTTTTTCGTCTGTAACCTTAGGTCTACCAACACCTTCTTGTTGGTATTCTTCGAATTTACTCCAACGCTCTTTCAAAGCATCTAACTCATTTTGTAACTCTTCATTTTTCTTTTTTTCTTTTTCGTATAAGGTCCTATTTTTTTTTCGTTGATTATCAAGAATTAATAACATTTTTTCGATTTCATTTGCTAATACATTGTGAAGATAAAAACCATTTTCGATTTGTACTACAGGAAACGAAATATCAATTTCTTCTAACTCTATTTTTTTAGGTTCCACTTTTTTCGATAGATCAAAAAAATTTAAACAACGCTTTTCTTTAATTTTTATATCGTTATTTTTTTGCATTTACCAATACCCTCTTTCGTAATTCATAATTAAATTTTAAACTATTGTATCATTGTTTAAAAAAATCATAAAGATGGTTTAGCTAAAAATAATTCGGTTTGGGAAATTCATTGAAGGAAATACAGGTAAAAAAACAGATGAAGAAAGAATTGTATCCATTACTTGATTTACTACTTGTACATTTATGGCTGTGATGGGATTATCGATAAAAAAACAACTGTTTTTCCATCTTCTTTCGCGAAAATTAACTCTAGTACTTGCGTGCGTTATTCCCTCCTTTTTTATTTATAGGTTATATAGATCTGACGTGCTAACAAGTTGTACAGCATGAAGTGGTGATCCTTGTAATGAAGCAAGAGCACGTGCTACAGCATGTACTTTCCCAAAATCTGTATTTGTTTTAACATGTTTGAATTGCTTGTTCTTAAAAACTGTTTTTCCGTTTTTGTCTAATCCACCGTTTCATACGAGACGTAAAGTTAAGTCCATAACGATCGTTTCAACTACCATGTTTATCACCCACTTTCACTTTATAAATAGGGAGTAAATGTCATGTTTTGGCGTGAAATTTTTTCTTTTTTTTGGTACTCTTAATAGAGCAAGAGAGGGGCTTACGGAAGAATGAATCGTAAATGGTTATTTTGGATTCCTGTATTAGTATGGATGGGGATTATTTTCTATTCCTCAGCACAGCCATATAAAAAACAGGATATGCGCTCGGATATTGAGCAATCCGCAAATGTTGAGTTTGTGAAAGAGCATTTTTCAGGGGTATCTATCGATTATGGCGGAGGTACACCTGTTAGTATCGCAAATAAAGGTGTAGGTGGTTTTATCGAGTTTTTCCTTCGTAAAGGTGCTCATTTTACGGTGTTCTTTATACTCGGCTCATTGACGTATTATGCTTTTTATAAATCTGGTTACTCGAGAAAAAGGTGCTTTATATATGCACTTCTTTTCGTTGCGGGATATGCAATATTTGATGAAATTCATCAAGGGTTAACAGGAGGCCGTACACCGATGTGGCAGGATTCATTGCTTGATACGTGCGGCGGGTTAACAGGAATTATAATAAGTAATTGGTTTTGGCATAGAAAAAGGAGCTAATCTCATTTAGAGATTGCTCCTTTTTTGTTTATCCCGCTATTTGTGGGATCCTTGCTGCCCTTAAAAAACAGATTGGTGAGGGCTAATAATCAGTGGGGGATGGAACCCCCACTGATTAAAGTTTCACTTTATACACCAAGTAATTCTTTTAGGTCGTCTGTTGATAGTTCGGTCATCCAGCTGTCGCTTGTAATGACGGCGTTGTTTAATGATTGTTTTCGTTCTAACATTTCATCAATTTTCTCTTCGAGTGTTCCTGTTGTAATCAGTTTATGAACGTGAACGAAGCGTTTTTGACCAATACGATATGCGCGGTCTGTTGCTTGGTTTTCTACAGCAGGATTCCACCAGCGGTCATAGTGAATGACATGGTTGGCAGCGGTTAAGTTCAATCCTGTTCCGCCGGCCTTTAAAGATAAGATGAAGATGTCATACGTTCCGTTTTGGAACTGCTCGATCATCTTGTCACGTTCTTTCTTCGGTACACTCCCGTTTAAGAAGAGGACACGCTGACCGAAATTTTCTTCTAGTACACGTTTTAGCATGCTCCCCATGCCAATGTATTGCGTGAAGATTAGGCAACTTTCATTTTGGTCTTTTATATTTTCGATGAGCTCCATTAACGTTTTTGTTTTCATAGAGCGTTCAACTACATTTTGTGGTTCTTCTTCTTTTAAGTAAAGAGCCGGATGGTTACAAATTTGTTTTAGCTTGTTCAGCATAAGTAATATAAAGCCGCGTCTTTCAATCCCGCTTAATCCTTCTACATTTTGTAATGTGTCTTGAACAAGTTGTTCATATAAGGAAGCTTGTTCACCGGTTAGTGGGCAATAAGCTTTCTGTTCTTGTTTATCTGGTAAGTTTAATGCGACTGTTTGATCTTTCTTCGTACGACGCAGTAAAAACGGCGAGATAAATCGTTGAACTTGCTGGATTTTCCCTTCATCACGTTCTTTTTCAATCGGTGTGACGAAGCGACGCTGGAATTGTCCTAAGCTTCCAAGATATCCATGATTGATAAAGTCGAAAATAGACCAAAGCTCAGCAAGTCGATTTTCCATCGGTGTACCAGTTAAAGCAATTTTGTGATTTGCTTGTAGGTTTCTCACTGCTTTCGACTGTTTCGTATGCGGGTTTTTTATATTTTGTGCTTCGTCTAAAATAACAGCATCCCAGCATAACGTACTAAGTTCTTCTTCATCAAGCTGTGCTAATGCATAAGAAGTTAATACAACATCTGCTGATTGAAGGAAGTCTTTAAATGACTCATCCTTAGCTCGATTACTCCCGTAATGTAACTGAACACGTAAATTTGGTGCGAAACGCTCAAATTCTTTTTGCCAATTTCCAAGGACTGATGTTGGTGCAATAATTAATGCAGGTCCTGTTTGGAGATTATTTTCTTTAGCGTATAGTAAGTAAGTTATCGTTTGAATACTTTTTCCAAGTCCCATATCATCGGCTAATAATGCTCCAAATCCAAGCTTTCGTAAGTATAGCAACCATTCAATACCGTGTTGTTGGTATGGACGGAGTGTTGCTTGTAGCGAAGAGGGTACATCTACTTTTGGAATATCTCCAATGTGCAGAAGTTTTTGGAAAAGCTCTTCATAATATCCATCTAGTTCAATTTCAATATCGGTAAACGGACTATCGTCTTCTACAATTTCTGTTTCCGCGGTGTTAGATAAATGTTGCTGCAACACGTCTTTCATTTCTAGTCCATATTTATCTGCACGGTTCATTAGTTTTTTTACTTCTTCAATAAAGGCAGGATCAAGTCTCATCCATTGACCATTTAAATTGAAAAGGCGTTTGTTCTGCTCAACAAGTTCAAAAAATTCGCTTTCTGATAAATCAATTCCGTCCGTTGAAATGCGCCAGTCGAAATTCACGAGCGTATTCATGCCGAAGAAAGATTGTGTTTGTGCTGTACTTTGCTTCAGCTGTACACGTAACTTCGGTTTTGTTGCTTTTAAATTTTGCCACCATGATGGTAGTAAAATTGTAATACCTGCTGCGAGTAATTCATTACTTGCTTCGGTTAAGAAGTTCCAAGCTTCTGTTTCAAAGAGTTCTTCCCTGAACTTGTCGTCCTCTTTTAGCCACGGTATGAGCCTACTGAATCCTTCTTGTGTTTCAAGAATACGTTCTTCGTAATCGTGCCATCTTTTTGGCAAGGAATCGATATTCTCATATACATATATGCGATGCGCACCACGTTTTGGCGTAACGATTGTTTCGAGCTTCCACATTTCAAATTCTTCTTGTGGTTCTTGAAGTCTTAATCCAACTATAAATGGAAGATCATCTTCAATGTAACCAATTTTTCGAAGCCAATCTTCTTCATGTAGTGCTGCTTCCAATTGTCTTTTCGTAAAGTCGTAATGTTCATATAGTCTCTTTGCATCTTCCCAGCCATCATTTGAGCGACTATCTTGCAAAATACTTTCGTTCACAGCTGAAGTGAAAAGTGATGCTAACGTGTCATCTTCAATTGGGGTATTCTGAACTTTCCAAGATGGCTGATGAGACCAACGCTCCATATTGGGTACGAAGCTTCCACTTACGAAAGCGTCCCATAATTCATTTGCATCCTTTGTAAGTGCTGTAATGGGACCGTTCATTTGCATATTTGCAAAGGAGTTCATCGGTTTATTTGCGATGTATTCAAATGCTTGCACATTCGTTAGCATAACGCCTTGTTTACCTTCATACGTTGCTTCTTTTAGAAACGTGCCGTAGAAGGAAGTAGAGTGCCATGTGAATGCATTTTGTTTCCAAATTGCTACGGATAAGGGAGCACCGCTATCATCTTCTCCCCAAAGGAACCAACCTTGACTAACGTGCTGGAGCCTAATTGTTACTTCAGTTTGTATGATCATCGATTAATTTTCCTTTCCGTAATTCCTCTTGTAGTGCGCGCAGACGTGAATGTAAATTAGCAATGTGAATAATGAAGGCATCCCATTCATCAGTTCGTTTCAGTCGTTTATAAAGCATACGTAATTTCTTTAAGTAACGAACGGCACGTCTATATGATTTGCGATTCCGTTCTTCAATTGCTTCTGTTGCGGCAAGGTGATAAAGAGGAAGTGCTGCTTCAGGCGCTTCTTTTTCAATATCTTTCAATGGTTCTTTCAAAAGTTCGATTGCCTCAAATCCATATAAGAGATGAAGTTCTGCCCATGCACGGTATTGTTTTTTCGCTAGTACGTATTGTTCGTAATTTGCGAAACTATACGGTAATAGTTCTTGTAAAATCATTTCTAATCCCGCTTGTTCATTCGTGTGTGTTGCATACGTTTCATACATCATTACAAATAACCGAACGATATCTTGTATGAAGACGGTATTCTCTTGTTCGAGTATTGTTTTCTTTACTTGTTTATACGTAAAGGAAAGCCAGTTTTTCCCGCGATCCCACTGCATTGCACTTAATAACTCTTCTAACCAATAAAAATAAAGGCTTACGACAGAGGCAGGCTGTTTTTCGAGTAATTCCATTGCCAATAAATCTTCGCTATTTAAAAAGAGCAGGTGAGAAGAGGCTAATGCTTTGGAAAGTGGATTAATTTTAGTATCAATCCGTGTTTCTTCTTCTTTTAGCTGCTCTTCTGTTCTTAACAATTCACCCCATATGTGACGATAAATGAAGAATCGCTCTTGTGTATAGGCATCGGTAGAGAAGAATACTTCATGCGTGAGTCGAGCTGTTTCTTGTAAAATCGGTTCGGATTCCGCCGGAAGCGCTTCTGTTTTTAAGTCCCTAACGATAGATTCAACTTTATCAACGAATAGACGAACGACGTTAACTGGTTGGTGATAAGAATATAGTTTGTTTGCTTCAAATTCTTGAATTTCTTCTAATAATTTTTGAAAGCAATAAAGTGCCGCGTGCAATTTAAATAATTCATGAATAGCAATGACGCGCGGAGCTTTCCGTTCTAATTTTGTATAGAAGTCTGTAAAAAGACTCATAAGAAAATACATTTGTTTATAAGTGAGCCGAGCCTGTTCCTTTTTAAATGATTCAAATTCATTTTCAAAGTATGTGTGCCAGCTTTTATAGTCCATTTCTTCAAAAGCTGATGATTGCAATACTTGTCTTGCAGTTCGAATAGGAGGAAGGGAAGGTTTCGTATTATTTTTAAATAAAGTTAATACGTCTCCTACCTGCCCAAAACTTGAAGCTGCAGATAGTAACACAGCAAGCATATGCTCACATTGCGTTGGCGCAAAGCAATCGCAATAGCTTTCAGCGACATTACGAATCGGGATGTGAACGCTATATACATTACCTTCAGCATCTACAGTTCCTGATAGCGTATAGCCATCAAAGTCAACGTTATAGACAACACCACTACGATATAGGTGCCGAGCTGTAGCGACATGCTCCTGATCAGCAACTTGCTGCGGATCAAGCCCTTGAACGAACTCATTCGCAATCATCATAATTTCATCTTTCGTAATTGAGTGTTGCAGCATAATATTCCTCCGTACACAGATTTCTTTCCTTTACCATTATAAACAAAAAATGCTCAAAACAGAAAAAATGAAATTCTAATTACACAATTAGAAAATCATGGTAATATATATGAAGTTAATTTTGCATATTACTATATATTTATAGGGAGAGAGTTAGCTTGTCAGATTTACAGACGAAATTAGGTAGTGGAATGAATAAGTTACAAGAGGGAATAGAACAAGGAAAGCAGAAGTTGCAAATTGCACAAGAAATTGCTCAATTGAAAACGGGAATGCAAGTGCAAATGCAGATATCGCAGAGGTTGATGAAGTAAATGATGGATTCCATTATGGTTTATTATTACTTGTGATTCCGTTATTCCTTATGTTTAGCGCAGGTAGAAAGTTAGCAGAATTACCGACTACTAATATGTATATTACACTAGCGGTATGCAGTGGCTCTTACACAATTATGATGATTGTAATGAACATAATTTCTAAGTTCCGAATTGATGTATCTGGAAATGTAATGAATTTATTCGAGGCAAGTGGCACGGTGCTATCTATGCAAAATTCATTTATATATTTAACTTTGTTTAGTTTCATTGTGACATATGTAGCGGCGTTCGCTGGAATGAAATTAGCT
Source organism: Bacillus sp. LBA3-1-1.1 (assembly GCF_040676495.1). Lineage (NCBI taxonomy): Bacteria > Bacillati > Bacillota > Bacilli > Caryophanales > Bacillaceae > Bacillus > Bacillus sp. LBA3-1-1.1. The sequence continues at coordinate 36,479 of NZ_JBEGIB010000015.1, read as the reverse complement.
AAGAAATAGGGGGAGAGCATATTGAAGTTTTGTGGAACTTGTAAAAATCAGCTTGCAGACCATTTGAACTTTTGTCCTGAGTGTGGAAGTAAAGTAGAAGAAATTGCTGATCAAACAGCTTCTTCTCATTCAGAAATGAGTAGAGAAACAAAGCGTGTGAAAAGTAAGAAAAACATGTTTTTACTTATAGGTTTTGTCATTGTTGTTGCTATTTTGTTTGGCACATATAAATTCGGTGCAAGCAAGTTTTCGAAGGAAAAGCAAGTAAATGCGATGATCGAAGCATTCCAAAAGAAAGATGTGAATGCAATCGATGAGTTTTTGAAAGTAGACGATCCAAGCTTAAAAGTGAAGACAGAAGATATTAAAGCTTACATACGTTATTTAAAGGATAATCCTTCGTACAATAAAGCATTACTTTCTTATTTACAAAAAGAAACAGTAAATCAAAAGTTAGCAAGTGATAATGCATCTTTTAAAGATGGGCAAATTATAGAAGACGGGAAAGAGTGGTTCATATATCCGAAGTATAAATTCAGCATGAAATCTTATTACATGAGTGTTAGCACAACTGCAAAGAATGCTGAAATATATGTAAATGATAAAAAAGAAACAGAGCTTTCTAGTGATAAAACCTCAAAAGAATTAGGTCCATACTTCCCAGGTGCTTATGTTGTAAAGGCAAAGGCGAAGACAGAACTTACTGAATTAGAGACAGAAAAAGAAGTAGATCTAGCAGACGAAAAGAATGGGACAGTAGAAGTGAATTTGTCACTTGAAGGAAATTATGTAACCATTTCTTCCGATGAAAGCGACGCAACTGTTTTTGTTAATGGTAAGAAACGCGGAAAATTAAGTTACGGTAGCTATAAACTTGGTCCTGTACCGACAGATGAAACGGTAGAAGTACATTTAGAGAAAAACACTGATTTTGGTGTCATTAAATCCGAAAGCATCAAAGTTGGAGACCAAAGCACATATTATTTAAAGTTCCCGAAAGAAGCCTCAAGATCAGCAGTTGGTGACTTTGTACAAAATCATATTTATAATAACGTGCGTGCAATTGCATTAAATGATTTTAGCTTAATCGAAAATGATTATGATAAGAGCGGGAAATCGTATAAGGAAGACCGTGATTACTTGCAATATCTACACAAAAAAGGAATTACAGAAGATTTATTAACAATGGAAATTCGTAATGTAGAGCGTCAAAGTGAAACGAAATATAAAGTAACGACATATGAAGAATATCATATTCGTTATGGTGATGGCTCTGTAAAATTCAAAAGCTTTAATAATGACCATATCGTTACTGTTAATGGAAATGGAAAGATATTGTACCACTCTCTTGGAGCGAATAATACGCTGAAGTCAGAGGAAGTATCTGGTCCGACTCGTTAATATAAGAGAGAGACTGTTCAATTTTGAACAGTCTTTTTTTTATGTAGCGCCGTTATTTTCAATCTTTTTCGGTAAATCGATATTTCATGTCGAACCGTTGATATATTGTAAGTTATGATAGATATAATTGGAAAATCGTTGATATATTGCGAGTTACGATAGATATATTCGAAAAATCGTTGATATAATTTTCTCTACTCGTGTTTACGAAGGAAAAATAAAAAGGATATCACTTAGTCGGAAAATTCTACTAGGTGATATCCTTTTTTACAATTAGGATTGTGTTTGCTTTAATATCGCTTGTACATATGGATCCTGTAATATTTGTTCTATAAGTGGTAGCATTCCTTGCTCGAATGGAATATCAATAGGAAATGGCTTTTGAGAGCCTGGCTTTATTCCATATTGTACGATTTTGTAATGTGTATTTTCTTCAGACTTGAGCACAATTAATTTATAGCGATTGTCATCATTTGCGAGTGAGAAGTCAATTGCGATAGCATCATATGTTATATCATCTTTATATATGTACGGTTTTGGTGTACCGACCCAGTCTACCTTAGCTTGTAAATTCATGGACGTCACCTCCTTATATGTATTATATAAAAAATAAAAGCCAGCTCTCAATAAAGAGAACCGGCTGTAATTTAGCAGTCATTGGTTATTTTAAAATTTTCACTTTAACAGTTTTGCGTCCCCATTTTTGAGAAGCGCTATCTGATCCAAGTAGAATGTCGATGCGGTTACCTTTAATTGCACCGCCAGTATCACCAGCGATAGCTTCTCCATAACCTTCTACCCATACTTTAGATCCTAATGGGATTACTTTCGGGTCAACAGCGATCATTTTCATGTTTGGGTTCGCTGTTAGGTCATGACCCATTGCAGTTAATACACGGCCGCCGTATGTGCCACCGTTTTCGCTCGGATGAGCTGTATATGCTGTAGCTACAACTGTTAACTCACGACCACCAGATGGTTCGCTAGTTTCAGCAGCTTTCACAGCAGGCTTAGTAGCCGTTTTTACTGGTGCAGGTGCTTGAGCTTTAGCTGGTGCTGCAGCTTTAGCAGGAGCAGGCGTTTCTTGTTTCTCAATAACAGGTGCTGTACCTGTTAAGAAAGGAACATGAACATAAGCCGTTTTCCCGTTATATTCAAATTGTAACCACTCATTTTGTACTTGGTTCGTTGTTTCGATCATATCATCTTTCTTAAGCGTTCCAAGAATTTCTGAGTTTGTGTTCGCTTCAGCACGTACATTTAATGCGTTAGCTGTTACATAGTAAGAGTTCTTTGTAAACTCTGCACTTACGAATGCGTCTTTACCATTTAATTTGATTTGTGACCATCCGTTTTCTGTATTTAGAACATCTAATTTATGACCATTCTGTAATTTACCGACAACTTTTGATTCAGTAGTAGGGTTTTCTCGTACGTTTAGTACGTCTGTTGTTACAACAGTTTCTGCATTAGCAGATGCGGTGAAAATCCCAAGACCAAAAACTGCTGCTGTTGCTATACCAATTAATTTTTTCATGATAGCCTCCATTGCGTTTGTTTTCGTGTCCTCATTATAGCAACAGATTTTTTCGGATTTGGGGAAAACACACAATTACAAACCATTCGTAATAAGTCGTTAACACTTTGTAATATAGCTAGAATTAGAGGAAAGCGTTTTTCATTCTATATAATTAGTAGGTTTCTAGTTATAGTCAAAATATTTAATACAACATATTTTTTCGGCGTAAATAAAAAAGTTACAGGATTGTTACAAAACGTTTACTATACAGTTACATTCCTTGAGTATTTTACCGTTTTATGGGTAATATAGTTATATAAACATAAACATCTCGTTTGTGAAGTTATAAACACGCGCTATATACTAGCAAAAAACCGCATAATTGTTACAAGAAGAAAGGGTTGTAAAGAATAAATCTGCCCTTTTTTAAAACTGTAACACATCCTTTTTTGGGAAAATCTCTTCCCATCCGCATTTTTCTCACACAATTTGACAGTAGTATTCCAATCTTGTAGCTCTTGCAGAGTGAAAAGGTTGTACGGAAGGTAAGGCTGTCCATAAGAACTCTAATTGGTGAAGGCAAAACTAAGAGAGCCGAAAGAAAATCATCACAAAAAACTATGGTTTTCTATCCGATTTAACGTATCGGAATTTATGTTATTTACAAGAAGTGAAACATACGAAGGGGGATTTGATGAGGAAACTGACGAAAACATTTATTGTCTCATTAACATTATGTATTGCATTTACACTTTGGGGGATTATTCCCGAATCTATTATTGGAAAAGGTAGCTTAGGAAATGTAACGACTGCAATTCAAGCTGCGTTAGTTAGTAAGTTTGGATGGTTCTATATTATTTCCGTTTCTATTTTCTTAGGAATTGCTATTTTCTTAATTGTTTCTAAGTACGGTTCGATTCGTTTAGGTAAAGATGATGATGAACCTGATTATAGTTATATGACATGGTTTGCTATGTTATTTAGTGCCGGCATGGGAATCGGTTTGGTTTTCTGGGGCGTTGCAGAACCGTTGAATCATTTATACACACCTCCGTTTGGAGAGAGTGCAACTGAAGAGAGTGCACGTCTTGCACTTCGTTTCTCATTTTTCCATTGGGGATTACATCCGTGGGGATTATATGCACTTGTAGCACTATGTATCGCGTATTTTACATTTAGAAAAGGAAGGGCGAGTACAATTAGTGCGACAGTGGGTCCGCTATTTAAGGGCGGTGAACATGGCCGTATTGCCCATATGTTTGATGTGCTAGCAGTATTTGCGACAGTATTTGGTGTGGCAACATCATTAGGACTCGGGGCGAGGCAAATCGCAGGTGGTGTTAGTTATTTAACATCCATTCCTAACTCATTAACGACACAGTTAGTAATCATCGGAATTGTAACAGTTCTTTATATGTTATCTGCACAAACAGGGCTCGATAAAGGAATTAAATATTTAAGTAATACGAATATTATTTTAGCATTTGCGCTTATGATAATTGTATTATTTGCAGGTCCAACAAACTTTATTATGAATTACTTTACTTCAACAATTGGTTCATACATTCAAGAATTGCCAAGTATGAGTTTCAGATTAAGTCCATTAAATGAAGGCGGAAATCAATGGATTCAGTCATGGACAATTTTCTACTGGGCATGGTGGATTGCATGGTCACCATTCGTAGGAACGTTTATTGCTCGTGTGTCACGCGGACGTACAATTCGTGAGTTTGTAGTTGGTGTGTTACTTGTACCAACAGTAATCGGTGCACTCTGGTTCTCAGTTTTCGGAGGAACGGGTATTCATATGGAGCTATTTGATGGTGCAAATATATATGGACAAATTAAAGAGATGGGTACAGAAGTAGGACTGTTCGCTATGTTAGACCATATGGGTGGCATGGGGCCGGCATTATGTGTTCTAGCTATTTTACTTATTTCAACATTCTTTATTACATCAGCAGATTCTGCTACGTTTGTTCTAGCGATGTTAACGACACATGGTAGTTTAAACCCACCAAATCGCATTAAAATGGTTTGGGGTATTGTTCTAGCGGCATTAGCTTCGATCTTATTGTATGTCGGCGGATTAGAGGCGCTGCAAACTGCGTCGATTATTGCGGCATTCCCATTTGTATTTGTTATTTTCTTTATGATTGCAGCGCTATTTAAAGAGTTGCAAAAAGAAGGGCGTATGAAGCAACATAAATAATAGAAGGAAAGGGGCTGATTTTATATCAGCTCCTTTTTAATGCACCTATTAGGAAAAGGGTGATATCAGCAGTTCGAAAAGGAAAATCGATATTTTTCGACAATATTCGATATTGTGTAAATTATGTTCATATTTTTGACAAAAATATGTCGGAAATGTGTTGTCACTTTTATGTATATGTGCTATATTATTTCCTGTAAGCGATTTCAAATAGTTTCAAATCGCATTCAAGGGGGACATCTAGAATAATGAAACGTTACGAAAGAAAGTGGAAGCATATTTGTTTGAAACGTGTGGCACATCGCAATGTCCAAGAAAGCACGGAACCTAAGACTGAAACGCGCAAAGAGCAGCAAGAAAAGCAACTGGTTCTACAAAAATAGCAATCACTTTTTCGTATATAAATGAAGGTCGATCGTTCGTTGGGGGATGGACGTGAAATTACTTTCAGCTAAGGGGTATTGTCTGATATATAGTATTACGGTAAAAAATAAGCACAGAGCTTACGGCGCTCTGTGCTTATTTTTTATTCCGTAAAAGCCCGATTGGTGAGGGCTAATAATCAGTGGGAAATGAATACCCCCCACTGATTAAAGTTTCACTTTATTTTTCCTTTTTAAATCGTACTGTTTTATCCCAGCCAATTACTTGTTTCTTGCTCTTTGCACGTAAGTAAAGAATGAGACTGCGAATAAACAAATACGTAAAGAGCTGTGCGTACGTAAAGTACATAATGACGCTTATGAAAATGTTGGTTGGTGTAAAGGTTCGTTCGACGCTCTGGGCACTAAATAATTGAGAAACATATGTAATATATGCGACATACCACATAAATAGTAATGGAATGCTGTATTGAATTTGGAATATCCCGAGCAGTCCAATTACAAACCAAACGTTTGAAATGATTAAGAATAGCCAAAATACGACATATACTAAAACTTGCTGTAAGGAATGGACGAGTAGTTTTCCTTTAAAGAAGCTTAGCGAAGAAAATATTTTTTCTAAAATATATAAGTTTCCTTGAAGCCAACGTGTACGCTGTTTAATAAGAATTTTTAAATGTTCAGGTTCTTGTTCCCATGTAATCGATTCCGGGACGATTGGTAAGAGATAGCCTTTTTGGGTAATTCTCAATGTTAATTCGGCATCCTCTGCAATTGCATAAGGATCATAGCCGCCAAGTTCTTCTAATGCGGAACGACGAAGAAGCATGTTTGTTCCGGTCAGTGAGCCTGTTTGGAATAATAGCCAGCGTCCAGATTGCATAAGGAGCTGGAAAATCTGAAATTCTAATGAAATCATTCGTGTAAGCCAATTTCTCTTTTCATTTACTGTACGAACGTGTCCAACTGCTCCAACAGCATCTTGGATGGTTTCAGCATGTTCTACGAGCATTCGCAGTGCATGTGGTTCAGGTTGATTATCTGCATCGTAAACACAGAAATATTCACCATCTGAAATGCTAAGACCGTAGTTTAATACACGCGATTTTCCTTTTGGCTCGCCAGGTGGTACACGAATGTGATGAATATGAGCATAAGCTTTGTCGAAATCATCGCCAATTTCAGGTGTTTCATCTTGAGAGTTATCATTTAATAAATAGACGTTTAGTTTGCCTGGGTATTCAATCTTTGCCATCGCCTCTAATGTATCTTTTATAACGACGCCTTCATTATGGGCAGGTATTAAAATATCTACACTTGGATAATGTTTTAGCGTACGATCTTTTCGTTTACTATTCCGATGAACTAAGCCTGCGAGTGTTAAGAGAGAGTAGTAAACGAGTAGGCCAGAAAATAGAAAGGCAGTAAAAATAAGTACATATTTAATTGAAAATATGATGCTAATCCAAAAAACGAGTACGCAGAACAGAAGGAATAAAAGGAGTATAACGAGTGTCATCATAATAATGTCGGTCCTTTTTGTCCAATTTGCTCTCGTGAAATTTTTATATCTTGGATTGCTTCAACTGCAAGCCATTGCTCCATTTTTGGTTGTAGGCGGTTCATTACAAGATTAGCGCCTGCATCATTTGTGTTTTGCAGTAGAATGACCAGTGTATTGCTATCGTATTCAGCAGCAAGGTCAAAGTTAGCTCTTACTGTATCAACTAATAATGAAGCTACACGATCCATGACGCTTTCCTTCGTATATTTACTAAAGGAAGTGAAATCAAAGAAAATAATAATGCCTGTTTCATTGCGACGATTCATCGCAGTCCTTAATAATGCTTGTCGTCTTTCGAATTCTTGTCTTGTTAATAGTTTGGATTCTCCGATGTACTGCTCCAACACTCGCACTTGTGCAGTTAATTCTCTATTTTTAAGGATAACCTTTTTTAATAAGTGGGTTGAAATATAAACAAGGAAGAAGTTAGCTACCATCAGGAAGTGGGTAATGATATATTCCCATTGATCTGATGTACTCCATAAGTGAAGCCACGCTTCATAAAATAAATAGAATACTGAAATAATGGTTCCCAGTATAAAGAAAATAAATGCTGTTTTATCAGCTAAAAATAGGAATAGTACATTTATGATGACATATATAATTGTAAATATGAGCGCGTGCTCATATTTCGTCACATGTACAGTAGTAAAATAAAATAAAATTTGTAAAATCCACATAGAAAGGACTTTATAGGATTTATCTTTCACGAAACGTTCCTCCTTAAAGATAATTCATGCAGGATATTTGTAGTATGCACAATTATTATTAAATGGACCGTGTAGCTGGAATTCTTTTTTAACCTACGAAATCAAATAGTATCCCTTTCGTTGCAAGAAAAAATAAACAGACATACTAATTGTTGTAACATATCATCTAAAAATTAATTATTTAGCATATACGAAAATTATATTTATAATATACAAAAAAGTCTCCTCTTTAAAAGAGGAGACTTTACATTAATTTATAGGAACATCATACCTGCAACTGCTGCGTTTAAGAAGTTCGCTAGTGTACCAGCGATAACTGCTTTAATCCCTAATTGTGCAATTTGTTTACGGCGAGTAGGAGCTAATGTTCCTGTTACACCTAATTGAATTGCGATAGAAGAGAAGTTTGCAAAACCACAGATTGCGAATGTTAAAATCAGATTTGTTTTTGCAGAGAACTCTGCCATGTGAGGTCCTAAGTTTGCGTATGCAACGAATTCGTTGATTGCAAGTTTTTGACCGATAAAGCTTGCTGCTTGTATAGCTTCACCCGGTGAAACCCCGATTAAGATTGCAAATGGTGATAGTAAGTAACCGAAGATTAAATCAAGGCTAAGTTTAATATCGAACCAAGAACCAACCCATCCTAATAAGCCATTTAATAAAGCGATTAATGCGATGAAAGCCATTAACATTGCTGCTACGTTAATAACAAGTTGCATACCTTCAGATGCACCACGTGCAGCTGCATCGATAACGTTTGCGTCTTCACGTTCTGTAGAAAGTTCAACGTTATTATCTACTTTTTCTGTTTCTGGCATAATTAGTTTTGCAATTAATAAACTTGATGGAGCTGCCATAATTGCTGCTGCTAATAAGTGTTCTAACGGAATTCCCATTGCTGCATAGCCGACAAGAACTGATCCGGCAACAGCTGTCATACCACTTACCATAATAGTGAAGAATTCACTGTTAGTTAAACGTGCTAAGTATGGTTTAATTAAAATTGGTGCCTCAGTTTGTCCTAAAAATACAGTTGTTACTGAGTTTAAACTTTCTGCTTTCGAAGTTCCAAGAAGTTTACTTAATGCGCCACCAACAATACTAACAAATTTCTGCATAATACCGAAATGATATAAGATTGCAACTAATGAACTAATAAATACAATTGGAAGTAGTGCTTGAATAACGAAGATAAATCCCCAAGGTCCTTTTGCGTTGACTAAATCCCCAGCAACGAACCTAATTCCCTCGTAAGAAAAATTAATTAATCCTTGAACACCGTCAGCAGCGTGTTTTAAAACTGCTTTTCCAGCATCCCATCGTAATACGATAAATGAAAATGACATTTGTAATGCTAGCGCGATTAAAATTGTGCGCCAATTAATAGCTTTGCGGTTGGAAGATAATAAGAAAGCGATTGCTAATACTCCAATCACGCCGCCAATTCCCCATAAAACATTCATGCAGTGTATGCTCCTTCCTCATAGTAAAAAAGTGTATAAACCAGTTGTCTATACTTTTGCGAATATAACATCTTAAGTAACTTATCATAATGGACATCGGAGGTCAAACGTCTAACGAAAAGTTTAAATAAAAAGAAAATTCTTTGAAAAAACACATATAAAATGAATTGACATGAAATAGGTTATGTTTTTTGTGGAAATATATACATTATGATAACGTTTTGGATAATTTTTATAGAATATAGTGTATGAAATAGGGAAATGAACGCATAATTTTTGCGTAGAGAGAATGAAAGGGGATTACTATATTGAGCCCTTTAAAAAAGAGCCTTCTAGTAAACTAGAAGGCTCTGAAACTATCACTTAAGGTGCTTTTGTATACCCTAAGAAATGGCTTTTCCAATAAGAGTTGTTTAATGAAACAATTGCTACACCTTTATCTCCAGATTGGATAAACGATCCGCCGCCAAGGTAGATACCCATGTGAGAAGGACCTGCTTTATAAGTATTTTGGAAATAAATTAAGTCACCTGGTTGCGGAGTTGAAGTTTTTGGTAAGCTGCTCCAATATCCTGCAACACTTTGGCGGCTAATGTTATGACCAAATTTCTTAAATACGTGATAGATGTAACCACTGCAGTCAACACCATTAGCAGAAGTACCACCCCAAACGTATGGTACGCCTTGCATTGATTTTGCATATGCAAGTAGAGAAGATGTATCACCACTATTGTTGCTTGTATTGTTATTGTTATTGTTATTTTGATTTTCATTAGGCTTATTATCTACTGCGCCCCCAACGGGTGTTTTAGATAGGAAACGTGTTCCAATGTAACCAGTTTGGCCATTGTAGTTAATTTTGCTCCATCCAGAGTTTTCAGAGATTACTTGAACCTTTTGTCCTTGTGGAAGTGCGCCTATGATTCTATAATTTGTACCTTCGCCGCTACGTACGTTTAGTGCAGAAGCATTAATGTAGTAGTCGCCAATTGCACCTTGGTTAGGTTGCTCAGGTTGTTCAGGAGTAGTAGTGCCACCTTTAACGAATTTTACGAATTCGCTGCTAACGTAGCCTGTTTTTCCCTGATAATTAACTTTAAACCAGCTACCTTCAGATCCAACTACGTTTAATTTCGTACCATTTAATACGCCACCAATTACGCTATGGTAAGTAGCAGGGCCCGTACGAACACGTAGTGATGTTGCGTTAACGACGTAAGTGCCACCAGTTTGAACAGTTACATTATTGTTTTGTTCCTGGTTGTTACCTTGCGTGGCGTTTTCGTTAGAACCGCCTTTTGTTACGTAGTCTTTGCTTAAGTAAGCTGTTTGTCCTGCATAATTGATTTTGAACCAATCTTGAACTTCGCCTACAACTTGTACTACTTGTCCTTTTTTCACAGAACCTATAGTTGTATGAGAAGTGCTAGGACCTGTACGAACGCGAAGGGAAGATACGTTTACTGTATAGTTTCCGCTTGCTGGTTTTACAGTATTATTCGTATTGTTGTTTGAAGAACCTGCATTAGAAGAAACACCAGATACGAATTCGCCACTTACATAGCCAACTTGTCCATTATGGTTGATTTTCACCCAACCATTTTCTTGACCAATTACGTTTAATGTTTGTCCTTCATATACACGTCCTGAAACAGAACTAGAAGTGTTAGGAGCGGTACGTACACGTAATACATCAGCAGTAACTTTATTGTTTCCACCTTTACTTACATTGTTATTTGTTTTTTCTCCATTTTTTGATACAAATTCACCACTCACATAACCTGTTTTCCCATTATGGTTAATTTTGAACCAACCATTTTCTTCTCCAATTACGTTTAATGTTTGACCATTATAAACGCGAGAGATGATGTCGTGAGAAGTACTTGATCCTGCACGAACATGTAGCACGCTAGCATTCACCGTATAAGATGAACTGTTTGATGCGGAAGCTTGGACAGTTTGTGTAGCAGCTTTTTGTGTGTTTTGTTCAGGGGCAGCTTGAACGCTATCAAGTGTAGGTGCTGCTCCTCCTGCTACAGACACTGCCGCAAGACCGGCAAGGTATTTTTTCATAATTTGTCGATTCCTTTCTGTCTGTAATGTAGTTAAGAAATATTTACCAACTGTTAAAAATTCTAAAGAGCATGTCGATTACTGTCAAGACTTATGCGGGAATCTGAATATGACAAAAAGATTACAAGAAAAAATCAAGGTATAAATCTACACCTTGATTTTTATTTAAATACATATGTTGGATGTAGAGAGAATAGAAATTATTCGTGTTTAAGAAGATGACATGTTGGATTGTAACAAGCTTTGAGAAAAGGATTTTTGTAGCATTTTTGTGATAGGGCCAACTTGACCATCTTGAATTGCAGTTCCATCAAGGTGGGTCATCGGTAAAATTTCAATAGTCGTTCCCGTAAAGAAGCATTCATCTGCTTGATAAACATCGCGAATGCTGAACAGTTCTTCTTGTACAGGAATACGAAGGGTTTTCGCTAAGGAAAGGACATATTGACGAATAATGCCATTTAAAATAAGGTGATTGGCTGGATGTGTGTAAAGAGTTCCATTTTTTATGAGAAAGAAATTAGAACAGCTCCCCTCAGTTACAGTACCGTTTCGTACGAAAAGAGCTTCTTTACAACCTTTGCGTTCAGCTTTTGTAGCAGCTAATACATTGGGTAATAAATTTAAAGATTTGATATCACAGCGTAGCCAGCGCGTATCTGGTTCTGATATAGCACGTACACCATATTCAATCCATAAAGCTGGTCTTTCCTTCTTTGTAATATAGGCATAGATTGTCGGAGGAGCGTCATATGAGAATGCATGGGTACGAGCTTGTACACCACGAGATACTTGCAAATAAATAGTACCATCTTCGTGGAAATTATTACTTTCAATTAGTTTGTAAAGTAGGATAATAAGCTCTGCTTTTGAGAAAGGAAGTGATAATTCTATTTCTTCCATGGAGCGATATAACCTTGTGATATGCGGATCTAATAAGTGAAAGTTCCCTTTATATAGGCGAATAACCTCATAGACACCATCTCCAAACTGCAAGCCTCTTTCTTCAAGTTCTATGTACGCGCTATGTTTTGTTGTATCAATAACTGCATCATTCCATAGTACAAATTTTTCGTATGCCAATTTTCGTCCCATCCTTTCGTTAGTACATGAATAAAAAGCACTCTAGTTATTTTTATGTGAGCAATTCTCTTCATATGACGTATATGTATTTGAAAATTATAGAGAAGTAGTGGTGATTTATAGCATTTTGTATATACAAATTCGAAAATGAGAAATAAGAATCCTGCTTTTTGAAATAAAAAAAGCAACATTCGTATTGAATGCTGCACAAGGAGGGTAGCTATCTTTCGTAGGGACATCGTCTTATTAAAAGTTTTAGTAAGACAATTATAAGAAAGTTGAAAACAAATGGTGCACATATTTCTCTAAGGGATCTTATCACAGATGAGAGATAAGAAATATGTGAAACCTCGTTTACATATTTTATTATAAAGATACTTCATTAATGTAGTGTAAATATTCGGTGAAGGTTATGTAATTTTAAAGTTAATGAATAGGAGAGGAAGGATAGTAGAAAATAAAAAAAGAGGCTGAGATTACTCAGCGCTCTTCTTTTCTTCTTTAATAGCTGTCTTTACTTCACCAGTTTTGATCTTGTTACTTTCAGAGAAGCGAAGTAAGTCACCTTCAATGATTTTGTCAGACATGTTCAATTCATTTTGGGCACGATCAATAAGTGGTTGAGATTCTTCTTTCGGTAATTGTACAACTTCGCCAGTGTTACGGTCGTAGAATGTACTGTTCGTGTACATGTACTTATCTGTAACGAAGCTACCGTCACGAAGAACAACGAATCCTTTATTATCAGGTGAGAATACATCATGACCGAATTGAATTTGATTGGTAGAATCTACACCAAGTAAGTTTAGAATTGTTGGTTTAATGTCAATTTCACCAGTTGGTTTTGAAATTGTTTTACCTTCTTTTTGACCTGGAACGTGAATAAACATCGGTGTTTTTTGTAAGTTCATATGGTCAAATGTAGTGATTTCTTCTTTTCCTAAGAACTGTGCCATTGCACGGTTATGGTTTTCAGAAATACCATAGTGATCACCGTAGAATACGATCACAGAGTTGTCGTAGATGCCTTCAGCTTTTAGACGCTCAATAAAGTGTTTCATTGCTTCGTCTAAATAGCGAGCAGTTACCATGTAACGGTCAAATACGCCATCACCAGAATTGTATTCATCGATTAATTTCGTACTGTCATCATAAGTGAATGGGTAATGGTTTGTTAAAGTAAGGAAGCGAGTATAGAACGGTTGCTTCACTTCTTTTAACATATCGACAGACTGATCAAAGTATTCGATATCTTTTAGTCCCCAGTTTAGTTTTGTTTCTGGCGTAATTTTGTAGTCAAGTTCGTTGTAGTAACGATCATAACCAAGTGCTGGATACATAATATTACGGTTCCAGAATGTTGCGTTGTTTGCGTGGAATACCGATGTGTGGTACCCTTGCTGACGTAAAATTTCTGGAGTTGCTGTGTATTCGTTGTTACCGTGTGTGAAGAATACAGCACCACGGTCTAGTGGATACATTGAAGTATCTACTAAGAATTCAGCATCAGATGTTTTTCCTTGCCCAGTTTGATGGAAGAAGTTATCAAAGTAATAACTTTCTTTCGTAAATTGGTTTAAGAATGGTGTAACTTCTTGTCCGTTAACTGTTGCACCAATTAAGAATGTTTGTAATGACTCAAGAGAGACAACAATTACGTTTTTCCCTTTTGCAGTACCGAACATATTTGGATCTGGTTTACTTTGTGTTGTTTTTACATAGTTTTCTGTTTCTTGTAACTTACTACCGTCGGCAAATGCTTTTTGCGAACTTGATTTTGCTTGTAAGCCAAGATCGTATGCTTGGTGTACATATAATCCTAAGTTTTTAACAAGCATAACGCGGTCGAATGAACGTGTTAATAGTTCTGGACGCTCAGCTTCTGCAAATCCTAGGTTTACGAAGAAAATAGCAATTGTTGACACGAAGTATAGGGAACGCATCGGACGTGCTACACGCTCTGTCGGTGCAAAATTTTTCTTCTTCTTCAATAGAACGAAGAATACGATAATATCCGCAAATGCAAGGATGATTTTGTAGTTAAATAATTCTTTCACACTAGAACCTAAACTTCCGAAATTAGACGTTTGTCCTAGTACTGGTAAAGTAACGAAGTCATTGTAGAATCCGTAGAACATTACGTTACCAACAAGAATGAACGTTAAGATAAAGTTAATTCCTAGTGCTATATAGTTACGTTTTTTTCCTTTTGCAAATAATGCAAGTCCCACAAACAGTAATGATGCTGCTAATGGACTAATGAATAAAATGAATTCTTGCATGAAAGATTCAAGTTTTAAATCAAAGCTAGTGCGTGTAATGATGTAGGTTTTTAGCCATACGGCCAAAGCTACGAATAAAGTGAAACGCACATTTTGAAATTGTGATTTCAAGGTTTCTTTCATTCATTTCCACCCTTTCTCTATCAGGCTTGGTCGATTTTGGAGCGAAAAATGTTAAAATAAAAAATACATAGTTTCTTTTGCCATAATTAGAGCTTCTATATTCACCCATATACGACTTTAACTATGCATACCCTTTTTTGGTTTCTTTTGCTGCTCATAAGCATAACGTCATTTCTGTATTATACAACAAAATTCATTTCTGAGAAACACTATAACATTTTACATTTTTTGTATGTGATTTGTCACTACCAGAGAAAACTTTAACATTCGTTTATATGCCCGTCAACTAGAAAATATAACAAAAATAGAAAAGAATGTTAAGTGGAATTGAAAGTTTTTTGGTTGAGAAATATGGAATAGAAACTTTAAAATCGGTATCTAGAAAACTATTATATGAAGGGAAATGCAGAAAAATTAACGAACACTTGTTCTTTTTGGTTGTGTTTGTTACAATTAAATTTCATTGATAGATTATGTGTAATTTTGATGAACTTTTACTGATAACATATTGTAGCTTATTTTTTTGAAAAATAGGGAGGCTTTTGAATGAAACAAAAATTTTCAGTTGAAGCGTTTTGGAAAAAAATAAAACATGTTGCGAAGCAGGCAGGGCAATCGGTAATTTATGCGAGTTTATTGTTGTTTTACGTTTTGCAAAGACCTGATGTTCCAAAACGAGTGAAAATTATTGTAATTGGAGCACTTGCTTATTTCATTGCACCGATCGATGCCATTCCAGATTTCATTGCTGGAGTTGGTTATACGGATGATTTAGGGGCGTTAACGGCTGCATTATTACAAGCGTCGTTATACGTTAATGAAGATGTGAAAGATAAGGCACGAGTGAAGTTGGCAGAATGGTTTGGTTCGGATATAGACACATCATTTATCGATCAGAAATTAGATCAATAGGTGAGAACTGTCATAGAGTGACAGGGCGAACGTAAGCGAGGAAGTGCATTATGCCATCAGGAAGAACGCATACGAAAATAAACTTAATATCCCTTCCGGTTGTTTTGTTTATGCTCTTTTCGTATGGATTAACAAATTTTGATTTTTTATTAACTTTTGCAATTGGATTTTTAGTAGGTACTTCATTTTTAACACCGGATTTAGATACGTACAGTAATGCGTATAATAAATGGGGATTCCTCCGCATTTTTTGGTATCCATATAGGAGCGTAATGCCCCATCGTTCCTTCTTCACACATACGATTATAATTGGTGATATTATTCGTATCGCATACATGTTAATCGTATTTTCTCCGTTTTTATTCCTATTAAATGTAATCGCACTCGATGGAAATTTAATAGAAATTGCGAAGAAACATGAGGTTGAAATTGTAACGTTCATAATGGGAATTGTAGTGGCGAGTACGCTCCACATTATAGCGGATAAAGTGAATACACGCCGAAAGAAAATGATGAGAAAAAAGAAGAAACGCAGAAGATAAAGAAACCGTCCCAAAAGGTATTTTGGGACGGTTTCTTTCTTTTTAATCAAACGTTTGTTTAAAACTAAGATTTCAGTACTTTAATACCTTTTACGATATTCCAAATGAAGTAGTATAAGCTAATGATTCCGCAAATACATAGGACAATCATTGCACCGATTCCAAGTGTTACGTCTGGCTGATCCGATCCGATGCCCATAATTCCTAAAATAACTAATCCAATAAATGAAGCGATGCTTGGAATGATATGTGTCCATAGAGCACGTTTTGCATGTGGTTTTGTTTCAGAATCGCCTACAATCCACACGATAATAGGGAATAAGATAGGCGCGAATAGTACGCTAAAGTATGATAAAGCTGCTAATATTTTGTTTCCGTTCATATATATCACCTCATAAGTAATGTCCGTTGTTTATACCTTTAGTATGCAGTAAATTTGGCGAGCTTCCTATCGATTAACATTACAAGAATGTGACTCTTTTGTAAGATTTCTATTTTAAATAATAAAATTTTCAAAAAAATCTTTTTAAATGAAAATTGTTGTGATAAAATTAATGAAAACGTTTTCTTGAACGTTTTTTTATTTTAGACTTAAAGGTATGATGACCTGATAGTCTATTGATGGGGTTATGTTTATTTAAAAGGGGATTATTGAGGGGGAGAGAACAATGAACACATGGACACAAGTTTATGATCCGTTCGGGAACATTTGGATTTCTGCAGCGGTCGCACTTATTCCGATTATCTTTTTTTTCTTAGCTTTAGCAGTTTTCCGCATGAAGGGGTATGTGGCAGGATTTATTACAGTTGTACTTACAATTTTGGTGGCGTTATTTGCATATAAAATGCCATTCACAATGGCAATGGCAGCGACGGGATACGGTTTCTTATACGGATTATGGCCAATTGCATGGATTATTATTATGTCAGTATTTTTATATAAAATTTCTGTGAAAACAGGTCAATTTGATGTTATTCGTGCATCTGTATTATCAATTACGAATGACCATCGTTTACTTGTTATTTTAATCGGTTTTTCATTTGGAGCATTTTTAGAAGGAGCAGCAGGATTTGGTGCACCAGTAGCAATTACGGCAGCGCTTCTTGCAGGTCTTGGCTTAAATCCTTTATATGCGGCTGGTCTTTGTTTAATCGCAAATACTGCACCAGTAGCATTCGGAGCGATGGGAATTCCAATTACAGTAGCTGGACAAGTAACTGGTATTGATCCGCATAAAATAGGGCAAATGGCTGGACATCAATTACCGTTCTTATCATTATTTGTTCCGTTCTTTATCGTATTTTTAATGGATGGATTTAAAGGGGTAAGACAAACATGGCCTGCTCTATTTGTAGCGGGTAGTTCATTTGCAATTACACAGTTTATTACAGCGACATTTTTAGGACCAGAACTTCCTGATATTACGTCAGCACTTGTAAGTTTAGTGAGTTTATCTCTATTCTTAAAAGTTTGGCAGCCGAAAGAAATTTATCAATCTAAAGAAGCGAATAGTGAGGTAGCCGCGGCGAAGACGGTGACATCTATGCCGAAACTAACGGTAGGAAAAGTAGTAAAAGCATGGTCTCCGTTCATTATTTTGACTGTGATGGTAGTCATCTGGAGCCAGAGTTTCTTTAAAGCGTTATTCGCTCCGGGCGGCGCTTTAGAAAGTCTCGTATTTAAATTTGAAGTTCCAGGCTTGCACAATTTAGTAATGAAAGCAGAGCCAATTGTAAATAAACCGACGCCTTATGAAGCAATCTTAAAATTAGATATTTTATCAGCGACGGGAACAGCAATTTTAATTGCTTGTATCATTTCTATCTTTATTTTGAAAATGAGTGCAAAAGATGCAGTAGTAACATTTAAAGAAACGTTAAACGAACTAAAAATGCCAATTCTATCTATCGGATTCGTATTAGGATTCGCATTTATCGCAAATTATTCTGGTTTATCTTCTACATTAGCGTTAGCACTTGCAGGAACTGGTGGACTATTCCCGTTCTTCTCACCATTCCTAGGCTGGATCGGTGTATTCTTAACAGGATCAGATACGTCAGCGAATGCACTGTTCTCGAATTTACAAGCAATTACAGCGCAGCAAGTCGGTGTATCTGAAGTGCTTCTCGTTGCAGCAAATACAACGGGCGGTGTAACAGGTAAAATGATTTCTCCGCAATCGATTGCGATCGCTTGTGCGGCAGTTGGTCTTGCTGGAAAAGAATCCGATTTATTCCGCTTTACAGTGAAGCATAGTTTGTTCTTCGTAATTATTGTTGGTATTATGACGTATGTTCAAGCATATTATTTAACGTGGATGATTCCATAAACAACAAAAGAAATAAACTTTTCATTTTTCAGATTATCGTGTATGATGGGAAAGTATTGAAAATTAAATCAGTGATAAACTAGGGGTGCCTAACGTATGCGTAGGCTGAGAGAGAAGCGCGTGAACTTCTTAACCCTTTGGACCTGATCTGGCTCGTACCAGCGTAGGGAAGTTAACGGCTTTACATAATTATGTCTTTATGAGCCAGGTCCTTGTTTTTTTATGGACCTGGCTCTTTATATTTTGGCATACGCTGGCCATATCTCGTCTTTGTCACGTACAGGGGGGCAACAAAAGTTATGAAACAATCTGTTTCAGCTGAGCAAATTGAATTGAAATCGAGTTTACCAGGAAGTAAGAAAGTATATGTGGATGGACCACGCGAAGGTATGAAAGTACCGATGCGCGAGATTGCACAAAGCGAAACGAACGGTGTCCCAAATCGGCCAATCCGTGTGTATGATACGAGCGGTCCTTATACGGATCCTGCGTATAAAGTGGAGCTGGAAAAGGGGATTCCAACGCCGCGTCATTCTTGGATTGTTGAGCGCAGAGATGTAGAAGCATACGAAGGACGTGAAGTGAAACCAGAGGATGACGGCGTGAAAGTGGCTTCGAAACATACACCTGTTTTCCCGCAAATGGATCGCCAGCCGCTTAGAGCAAAGCAAGGTGCAAACGTTACGCAAATGCATTATGCACGTAATGGCGTTATTACGTCTGAGATGGAATATGTTGCGATTCGTGAAGGGGTAGAGCCTGAATTTGTTCGTAAGGAAATCGCGGAAGGTCGCGCGATTTTACCAGCGAATATTAACCACCCGGAAGCAGAACCGATGATTATCGGACGTAATTTCCATGTGAAGGTAAATGCGAATATCGGAAACTCTGCCGTATCTTCTTCTATTGCAGAAGAAGTAGAGAAGATGACGTGGGCGACTCGCTGGGGTGCAGATACGATTATGGATTTATCTACAGGTAAAAACATTCATACAACACGTGAGTGGATTATTCGTAATGCTCCTGTACCAGTTGGAACTGTGCCCATTTATCAAGCGCTTGAAAAAGTAAACGGAATTGCAGAGGATTTAACGTGGGAAGTGTATCGTGATACGTTAATTGAGCAAGCGGAGCAAGGCGTTGATTACTTTACGATTCACGCTGGTGTATTACTTCGCTACATTCCAATTACTGCAAAGCGTATGACAGGTATTGTTTCGCGTGGTGGTTCGATTATGGCGCAGTGGTGTTTATTCCATCATAAAGAAAACTTCTTATATACTCATTTTGAAGAGATTTGTGAAATTATGAAGCAGTACGATGTTTCGTTCTCTCTTGGAGATGGATTACGTCCAGGTTCGATTGCAGATGCAAATGACGAAGCACAATTCTCTGAGCTTGAAACACTTGGTGAATTGACGAAAATTGCTTGGAAACATGATGTGCAAGTTATGATTGAAGGACCTGGGCATGTACCGATGCATTTAATTAAAGAGAATATGGAGAAAGAACTTGATATTTGTCAGGGCGCGCCGTTCTATACACTTGGGCCGTTAACGACAGATATTGCACCAGGTTATGACCATATTACATCAGCGATTGGGGCTGCGATGATCGGCTGGTTTGGAACGGCGATGCTTTGTTATGTAACTCCGAAAGAACATTTAGGTTTACCGAATAAAGATGATGTTCGTGAAGGGGTTATTACGTACAAAATCGCTGCGCATGCGGCTGATCTTGCGAAAGGGCATAAAACGGCTCATCAGCGTGATGATGCACTTTCAAAAGCGCGTTTCGAATTCCGTTGGCGCGATCAATTTAATTTATCTTTAGATCCTGAACGCGCAATGGAGTATCATGATGAAACATTGCCAGCAGAAGGAGCGAAAACAGCTCATTTCTGTTCAATGTGTGGACCGAAGTTTTGTAGTATGAGAATTTCACATGATATTCGTGAATATGCGAAAGAAAATGATTTAGAAACGACAGAAGCAATTGAAAAAGGAATGAAAGAGAAAGCGGAAGAATTTAAAGAAACTGGTAGTCATTTATATCAATAACACGTTACACCTCTTTACTTGATTGATCACACTGTACCTAACTTAAATATAGAAGAAGCCCCTTTGCTAAGACGGTAGCAAAGGGGCTTCTGTTGTCT
Organism: Bacillus sp. LBA3-1-1.1; assembly: GCF_040676495.1. Classification (NCBI taxonomy): domain Bacteria; kingdom Bacillati; phylum Bacillota; class Bacilli; order Caryophanales; family Bacillaceae; genus Bacillus; species Bacillus sp. LBA3-1-1.1. Next base: position 15,721 of record NZ_JBEGIB010000015.1, on the reverse strand, counting down.
ATAAGGTGAAGAATAGGTGTACCCAATAGTACAAGAGGAATAATGTGACGACCGTAGTGAGAGGAATAACGATGAGAGATACGCTTAAATAATCTTTCCATTTTACTTTAATTTTATTTTGTTTCAGGATATACATCCAAATGAGGGAAGCTAGCGTACCGATTGGTAATAATAGTGAACCGATGTCACTTCCAATAATGTTTGCGAGGTAGATAGTTTTTAATGTAACTGGGTCTAGTCCCATTTCTGTTAATGTGATTGTACCAATCATAAGTGCAGGGTGATTATTGAAGACGTTAGAGAGGAGGGAAACGAGTCCGCCCATTGCAAAGCTAGCATAGAGTAGATGTTGACTTACAATTGGCTCAAGCCAATTTACAAGTGCCGCTGTTAACCCTGCGTTGTGAAGCCCGTAAATAATTACATACATAGAGAAAGCGAAAATTAAAATGTGCCACGGTGTCTTTTTCAAAATATCGACAGGGTTTGTTCGTAAGTAGTACCATCTCCAGATGAGAAGAACGAGTGAACCGAGTACGGCAACAATTTCGATTGGAATCGATAAGAAGGATGCAACGAATAGAAGACAGCGCATAAGGAAGACGAAGCCCAATACTTTTAACATGAATTTTGTACGTTTTTGTTTCGTATCAACAGAATTTTTTCCTTTTAACGGATGGAAGTTTTTCGTGAAGAAAATTTCCTCAATATCATATGAAGAAACAGGTAGTTTTTTCGGAAGTTTTTTCTTTAAAACTGTATACATGAGCCATGACATAAACAATAATCCTAATGTTGCAGGTACAAACATCATAGCAGTATGCATATAAAGAGTCATATGGACGATGTTTAATGCGATTAAGTTTACGATATTACTTACACCGATTGGTGCACTAGATGCAGTAGCGATTAAAGCGCCACTTAATAAATAAGGAATTTGTTGATGAGGCTTTAATTGAAGATTTCTCAGAAGAAGAATTAAAATTGGAGTTGTAATCAAAATACTACCGTCATTATTAAATAAAAGAGTCATAAGGAAGCATAGTAATTGAATATACCAGTATAGGCGATGTCCGGAACCTTTCGCTAAATTTGCGAGTTTTGCTGCAGCCCAATGGAAGAAGCCGAAGCTTTCTAATATAACTGCCATAACGATGGTCGCTAATATCGTTATGGAGGCGCCTCCAATTTTACTTATAATGTCCATGACATCTGGCTTTGATACAAGTCCAGTAATGAGGATAATACCAGCGCCGATTGCTGCCGGCCACGCCTCATTTAAACCACGAGGTCGCCAAAAGATAACAATCATTGTTAAGAAGAATACAATAATAGTAATCCATATTTCAATGCTCATATTTAACCTACCTTTCTATTTTCCCTTGAACAAATGTAGCTTGTCTCAAGTTTATATTGGTAGTATATTCAGCAGGAAATAAGAAGAACTAGACATATAATGGAATGGAGTGAATATGTGTTTTTTGAGCTATAGGACAAGTATCAGTGGTAGTGTAATAACTATTAGGATAGACGTCTAATAAACGAGGGGCATTCTATGTACGAATGCCCCTCGTTTATCCCGCTATTTGCCGGGCAGTAAGACTCCCACCTCAAAATTCGGCTGGAGCAAAGAAGTTAGGTGGGAGCCCTGCTGCCCGTAAAGACCCGATTGGTGCGGGCTAATAATCGGTGGGGGATGAACAAAACTCCCACTGATTAAAGTTTCACTTTATTATTTTTCCTTCAAAAAAGTTCGATCCTTCAAGAATAAATTCCAGAAGAAAATGAATCCGGGTAGTAAAATTGCAATTCCGATTGCGTAAAGAATAAGAAGTGCATAGAATGTTTCGACCGTCGTAAAGCTCGTAAATACAGTTACATCTGGGTAAATGATATATGGTAAATGGGCGACGCCGTAAGCGTAGCTTGCAAATGCATATTGAGCGACGACAGCTAAAACTGCAATGCGAGGAAATCCTAGTGTGCCATACTTCTTATTTGTCCACCAAAGGGAGGAATATCCGATAACAAATAAAACGATAGAGACTGTAAACCATGGGAATTGCTTTATTAAGCCTTGCATAAGCCAGTGTGTTTCAGGGTCCATTACAACGAGAGCGATAATAGCAGTAACGAGCGTTGCCGGACCAAGTATGATGGCATTTCTTCTATAAATTCTATATGCATCTTCTGAACCTTGTTCTCTCGCAAAATCAGCAAGAAAGAGAGATGATAGAAATAGTTCCGAAGTTAGTCCAAAGAGCATATAACAATAAATAACAGGACTAGAAAGAAGCTTTCCGTAAAGGAGCACTTCTTTTCCTTCAGACATCGTAATATAGGCACCTTCTGTAACGGGTAGAACGGTAATTAATAGAGCTGGGATTAAGAGCCCAGTAATACCTGAAATAATCCGAAGAAGGTGTTGGTACTTTGGCAGGGAGTAAGCAAATACCATAAATGTACTGCGAATCGCAACGAGTACTAAAATTAACATAACGGGTACGAACATAACGGTTGCAAGGGTAAAGGCCGCTTTTGGAAAGAAACCGAGAAAAGCGACAACGACAAAGACAAGAAACGTATTTGTTACTTCCCAAGTTGGTGATAAGTACCGATTAGCAAGCTTGGCAGCGAGCGTTGGATGTTTAGCATATACCATGCCCCAAAAACCAGCTCCAAAATCAATGGACCCTAGTATGCTATATACGAAAATAAGAGCCCATAAGATGATGATTGCAATGCTTTCCTCATGCACGAGAATCGCCTCCTTCGTGATGTAAATCATTCTTTAACGGATGTTTCTTAAAGAATGTCCGTAGTACAAAGACTGTTAAAATACCGAGTCCAATATATAAAATGATGAATAAAACAAATAAAGGACCGACGAAATCAGCGCGTGTAGAAGCATCTACCGTGCGTTGCATGCCATAAATTGTCCATGGCTGACGACCACTACAACTAAAAATCCATCCAAATTCAATACCGAGCAACATAACGGGCCCACAGGCGGCAGCTCCCCAAAGAAGCCACTTCGGTAACTCTACTCCTTTTTTTCGGTAAACAAAGTACCAATATAAGAGGGCAATAGCTGCAACTGCAAAGGTAAAGGCAGCGGTGCCTACCATTAAGTTGAACAGTGTATGTGTGTAAAATGGTGGCCATGTTTCTTGTGGAAATTCCTTTAGACCTTTTACAACAGTGTTAGGGTCTAGTCCTACTAATAAGCTAAGCATGTTCGGGATTTCGAGTGCATAGTTTAGTTCAAGTGTATTAGGATCCACAACCCCGCCAATCGATAAAGGAGCGTGTGATGTCGTTTCAAACAAAGCTTCAGCAGATGCTAGCTTTTCGGGTGAATGTTTATGTAAGGCAATAGCAGATTCGTGTCCTGAAATCCACATCGTAGCACCTGTAATAAATGTAACGACAAGCCCTAACAGTAATCCTTTTTTATGGTAAGCAATTTCACGTGCACTCAAATTTTTATTTAATAATTTAAATCCAGCGATAGAAGCGATAACAGCTGCTCCGGCTGCATAAGCTGTAATAACGACGTGGAATGCACTTGTGCCAAAGCTTGGATTAAAGAAAGCTTTCCACGGATCAACGTTAAAAACTGAGCCATCTGGCCCCATTGAAAAGCCCGCAGGTGTATTCATCCATGTGTTTGCTGATGTAATAAGCACGGCGGATGCAGTGGCGCCAATCATAACGAAAAATAGCGAGATTAACCTCATAAATGGAGGTAATTTATCAGCTGCATATACATAAATAGACATGAATAAAGCCTCTAAAAAGAAGGCGAAAATCTCAATTTGAAACGGTACGGAAATAACTTGGCCAACGATTTTGGCGAAACCAGGCCAAAGAAGTGAAATTTGTACACCAACAATTGTTCCAGTTGGAATTGCTACACCGAGAAGGATAGCAAAAGCCTTCGTCCATCTTTTTGCCATAATGGCATAGTCGGAATCTTTCTTCCAGTGATAGAGTATTTCACTTATAAAAATCATCAATGAAAGTCCGACTCCAAGTGTTGCAAAGATAATGTGGAATGCTAGTGAAGAACCAAAAAATGCTCTTGCTAATGTTACGGTATCCATATGTATACTCCTCTTCTTTTTTGCCATTATTTTCTGATTGAATTGGAAGATTTATTCAATAAAATGCCAAAAATATATATGCATTAAAAAAAGGGAATGTGTTAATATTGTTTTGAATATTCGAAAAATAAAGAAATGTATATCAGGTAATATTTTGTTTGTTTTTTAGAGAAGAATATTTTATAATCTTTTATGCGAACATAAGTTCTGTTTTGTGATTGAAGAAGTTTATGTGAAATGGGGAGGGTGTCTTATGTATCCTGAAGTCATTAAAAAGATGGCATTTTCAAAAGAGCATAGAGATTTATTATTAAAGTTATATAATAAAGAAATTACGCGTCGTGAATATGATCGACTTGTGGAATCGCTATATAGACCTTCTAAAGAGGTTTGTGAGGGGTAATGCGAAAAAGACAATCTAAAGGATTGTCTTTTTTATATTCGCGTATGTTCTGATAAAATTAAGGTTAGCCTTACTAAGGAGGTGAAAAGTTTGCGGAAACGTTTATATATAGGGATTGGGATTATTCTCTTAATCGCTTTAGGAGGAATTGTATTTTGGTCGGCTTTACAAGGAAACCGTACGGAGCATTTTATTTTAAGGCATATGGTAAATGAAAATGGAACACTTGCAACCTACCGTTTAGCAGATACAAAGGCAGGAACAGGTGAGGCGAAGGGCCGTGAAGCTTTATCAGAATCGGCAGGACTATGGTTACAATATACGCTCGATAAAGATGATCAGTCACTATTCGATGAACAAGTAAAGGTTATTCAAAATAATTTTGTACATAAGGATCACATCGTTTTATGGAAAATCTCTGAAAAGGGAGAAATGCAGTCAGCCACCAATGCACTTATAGATGATCTTCGTATTATTGAACAATTATATCGTGCTTATGAAATGTACAAGGAAGAGCGCTATAAAAACCTTGCTGATCAATTGAGCAATGCTGTACTTCGTTATAATAAAAAAGATAATTATTACGTGGATTATTATGATGCAGATGCAGGTAAACAAAATAAATTTACAACAACATCTTACATAAATCCTCATGCATTCTCTTATATGAAAAAATACGGAAAAATTTCTGCACAGCAGTATCAGGAAGTTGTTCAGTTTTTAGCAGATTATCCGAGAGAGGGTTGGGCATTTCCGAAAGAGTATAAAGAAGATGGTACATTTACATACGATAAAGAAGTGAGTCTTATTGATCAATCCTACGTTGCGTATCATCGTAGCTTGGGCGGTCTTTCATCAGATGCTTATTTGGAATTTATAAAGAAAAAATTCCATGAGGACGGAAAGTTATACGGTCGTTATAACTTAGAAACGGGAAAACAAACTGTAAACTATGAATCACCAGCATCTTATGGATTAACAATTTTGTACGTATTACAAACAGGTGATACAAAGTTTGCGAAGGAATTGTATGAACGGATGACTACATTCCGAAATGATAATGTATTTAGTAGATATTATGGTGGATATGTAACTGGTGAGAATAACAATACGCATATTTTCGATAATGTACTACCACTTTTAGCTGAAATGGAATTAGATAAGAGTAAGAAATAAAAGGTGCCACCCTATGGGTATGGCACCTTTTATTTGTTGATAAATCGTCGATATAATTTCATGGCCTAATATTGGAGAAGTAATCAATCACGAATTCACGAAATTGCTGAGCAGTTTTTGATAAGTAACGTTTCTTCGACCAACTTAAGCCGATGGTTCGCTCGCAATTAGGTTCAATAATACGTAACTTATTAGAGGCTAAAGTGGAGTTTTTTAATAAAGTTAAACTTGGGACAAATGCGATGCCAAGACCTTGCTTAATAAGATCGCTAATAACGGTTGGTTCATCTACTTCAAAAGCGATATGCGGAGTGAAACCAGCTTCTTTACAAAATTCATCTGTTAAGTGCCGAAATCCGTAACCAGTGTTCATACTAATGAACGGTTCGTCTTTTACTTCATGCAGATGGATACTTTCGCGGCTTGATAACCGATGGCCTGAAGGAACGACTAAGAAAATTTCTTCTGTAATAAGTGGTTCCCAAACGATCTCCTCGCCTTCAATTGGTACAGAAGAGATACAAAAATCAATTTCCATATTATCTAGTTGCCGTTTCATAGAAGGAGTAGACGCGAGAAATTGCTGGAATCGAACATTCGGATGTTCTAGTAAAAAAGAACCGAGTAGTTCTGGTAATATTCGCGGAATAGAAACGGCTAGCGTAATAGAGCCTTGTTGTAATGCAGCTAAATCTTTAATTTCTCGTTCCCCTTCACTTAATTCATGAAAAATACGTTCTACTCGTTTTAAAAATACTTTTCCGAAAGAGTTTAATATAATCTGTCGACCTTGGCGATCAAATAATGGGACACCTAAGTCCTTTTCTAGTCTAGCGATTGTTTTGCTGAGTGAAGGCTGCGCGATATGCAATTCTTCAGCTGCTTTTGTCATATGTTCTAATCGTGCGACTGTCTGAAAATATTTTAATTGAAGAAGTTCCATTTCGAATCTCCTTTCTATAGACCAAAAGGAATGAATTTATAATTAAAGATGTATTATACAGTATGGAAAGTGACGTGTATAGTAAATCTGTTAAACCATTCGAAGGGTGTTAAATTAGGAGAAGGAGTATGTTTCATGAAGGGAATTCAACTTATATTTAAAGATTGGAAGGCGATGTGGAACCATAAACATGGACGTATCGCTTTAATTTTTTTGTTAATCGTTCCTTTAATTTATTCAGGATTTTTCTTAGCTGGATATTGGGATCCATACGGACGATTAGATAAATTACCTGTTGCGGTTGTGAATTTAGATAAGGGTGCTGCGATGGATGAAAAAACAATTCATGCAGGAGACGATTTCGTTAAAAATTTAAGAGAGAATAAGGAACTCGCTTTTCATTTCGTATCAGAAAAAAATGCTGATGAAGGGTTAAAAGAAGATAAGTATTATATGGTTGTTACGATTCCGGAAGATTTCTCTAAAAAGGTAAGTACACTTATGGATGAGAAACCAGAACCGGCACAATTGCAGTACAAAGTAAATCCAGGTAAAAACTTTGTAGCAGCTCAAATTGGAACGACAGCTGTTGAAAATATGAAAACAAAAATCTCAAATAGTATTACGAAATCTTATACAGAAGGTGTCTTTTCAAAGTTTCAAGATTTGGCACAAGGGTTGAGTGATGCAAGTAATGGTGCTGAGAAGTTATATAAAGGAACGATGGATGCAAAAAATGGGGCGAATCAGCTTGCAGATGGTATTCATCGTTTAAGTGACGGAGCGTCGAAAGTGAAAGAGGGAAGTGACAAACTTGCTTCTAGCCAATCTAATTTAACTGGAGGCGCAAATGAGTTAAGTCAAGGAGCGACATCACTTCATAGTGGTATGGAGTTACTAACGCAAGGTGAAAAAACTTTACAATCAGGAGTTAGTGAATTAAGTGCCGGTACAAATGAATGGGTGAACGGAAGTGAGAAACTTGCTGAGGGACAAGTAAAAGCGGATGATGCGGCAAGTAGTATGAAGAAGCAATTAGAGGAGTACATGAAAAGTCATCCAGAAGCACAGCAAGATCCTGCTTTTCAAAAAATCGTTGCTACTTCTAATGGATTAGCTAAAGCAACAAATACTTTGAATAATAGCCAACAACAATTGACACAAGGCGCGAAGAAGCTTGCTGACGGTCAGCATAAGGTTGAAGAAGGCATGAATAAATTCGGAGTTAAGTTAAATGAAGCTACTGCTGGAGCGAAAAAGATAGCAGATGGCACTTCGAATTTAGCTGATGGATTTGCGAAGTGGGGGAATGGATTTACTTCTCTACAAGAAGGTGTAAATCAGCTTGCGAGTGGTGGAACGGAGCTAAATAACGGTACTGAGAAGTTAACGAACGGACTTGTTAAACTTGACGATGGTGCGAAAGAACTTTCCACGAAATTGGGAGAGGGCGCAGAGAAGATAGCGGATGTTCGTAATGATGATGCACGCAATACGATGTTCGCAGAACCAGTTCAATTAGTGAAGTCAACAGTTTCTGATGTTCCTAACTACGGTTCAGGTATTGCACCATATTTCTTATCACTTGCATTTTATGTTGGCGGAATTATGGCATCGAATATTTTACCGCTTGGCCGTAGACAAAATATGAAGGTAAGTGGAACGGTACATTTTGTTAATAAACTAGGGTTGGTATATTTAATTGGACTTATTCAAGCGCTACTTGTAGATGTAGTTGTGCTAGGCATTATGAAATTAGAAGTTGCCAGTGTGCCACTCTTTGTTTTATCAAGTATTGTTATTTCCTTTACGTTCATGACATTTATTCTTATGTTAGTGACGGTATTTGGTCTTGTTGGGAAGTTCGCAGCGGTAACGCTCCTTGTCCTGCAATTAGCGACGAGCGGAGGTACTTTCCCAGGAGAATTAAACATAGCTGTTCTTAGCAAAATCGGACAGTTTCTCCCAATGTCTCATTCTCTTAGAGGATTACAAGATGCTATCTCTTTAGGAGATTGGTCGCAATTACAAATGCAAATTTTAATATTGTTATGTTACCTCGTTGTTGCCGGCGGAATTGCTTGGATTACGAGTCATATACAGCATAGAGAAACGAATACAGAACAAGTTTCTTAAAATGAAAAAAGCTATCCGATTTTTCCGGATAGCTTCTTTTTATTTTCGCTCCATTACGGCAAAGTAATTATTTTCATTATCAGCAAAATTGAAGGCTCTACCAGTAGGTAAATCTACAACTTGTCCAACTGTGACATTTTTCTCAGAAAGATCTTTATATAGTTGATCTAAGTTATTAGAGAAGAACATTAGAGACGGTGTATTTAAGTTTAATTCAGGTTGCATCTTCGCGATTAACGCTTTATCGTGAAGGACAATGCTTGTTCCAGCTTCTTTTGCTGGCGCAATTTCAATCCAGCGAAATCCTTGTCCGTTATTTTCTTCCGCAACGATTTGGAAGCCAACTGTTTCTGTCCAGAATTGTACTGATTCATTTTGATTATTTACATATAACATAATTTGTCCGATTTGATTAATCATAGGTGTCTCCTGCTTTCTTTTCTTATATAGGTATTATTATATCAAAGATATGGTTTGAATACTTTTTCATGATTCTTTCGAATGGCAATCTTGGCCCATTTCATATTTGTCGTAGGGGAAGGCCCTGTAATCCAAGTATGAAATGGTAGTATGCTGCAAATGACCATTGCTGAAATAGAGATTGTGGCCGTTAGTATAAATAGTAATAGGCTATATACTATTGTGTTTTCTTGCAATGTGAATAAAGAAAGAAATTTTGTACATAGTTGTAAGAAGAAAAAATGAGCTAAATAAGCACCATACGTGTAATTCCCGATAAATCGTAAAGCTTTATATAAGAAACCGCGTCGCTGTACAATTGTAATAGATAGCACGTATAGTATGATAATTTCGCATACGATATATAGAAACATAGATGGTTTTAAATAAGTAGAAACAGTTAAATGAATAGAGCTCACGCCGTAAAAACTAAATAACTCATAATTGATAAATAAAAATAAAATAAAGAATAAGATTGTTATAAGCGGGATATGTTTCATGACGAATAAACGCCAAGTTTTTAATGCGACAGCAGCTATTCCTCCCATGACGAAATAGAATGAGTAGAAGAAGAAGGAACGATCTGTATAATGTAAAATGGTTGAGCTCGTCAATTTCTCTCCATTAAAAATGTAGTGAGAAGAATACCACATTAAGAGGAAATATAGACAGGCAAAGATGGTCATATATTTATATATGTCTTTTTTATTTTCTGTTCGTTTTTGAAACCAATAAAATAGTGTGCACAGCAAAGGGAACAATAAGTGAATTTGGAACATCATAATAACGTACCAAAGATGAGGTGCAGCCGTTCCGAGTAATAAACTTTTTATTCCGCTTTGTAGTGTAATCATATCGTTTGTTGTTAATAAGTAAAGAATAGACCAGAAGAAATAAGGAATGAGTAAATGTGCGGCTTTTTCATAAATATATTCTGTGTAGGCTAGTTGCTTTGTATATTGCCGAATTAAGTGAAAGCCGACGATAAATATGAATGCAGGTGCTGAAAATTTTGCAAGGTTGAATAGCATGCCCATAACGAGGGATTGCTCGAGTAAGACATTTCCTTGATTCATTGTATATAATAAGGAACTTTGCAAAACGACAGCAAGGAATGCAATGCTTTGCAAAACTTTAAATTCTGGTGCGCTTTGAGTCATTGTGTCCATCTCCTTTTCCATACATGATTATAGTACGGAGAATGGATAATGGATGTGGAATATTTGTGAAGATTATAACAAATTTGTGGCGGAATGGATTATTTCGAAATATATGTATCACAACTTCAAATATATCAACGATTATTCCAATATATGTATCACAACAAAAAAGAGGATGCTCGTTAGGAGCATCCTCTTTCTGTTTATTAAGCAAATTTGTTTTTAATCCAGTTTTTTCCTTCTACAAGACGAGCTGTCATTACGGCACAAGCGTTATCTCCTGTTACGTTTAACACTGTTGCAGGAGGATCGATGATTGTACTAATTGCTGCGATAATTGGCAATGCTTCTGGCGGGAATCCGTATAGAGAAACGATTAACATTTCACCAATCATACCTCCGCCCGGAATAGCACCCATTACTGTTCCTACTAATAGAGAAACAACAAGTGCGATTGCCAATGTTTTCGGTCCTTCGAATTCCATGTTGAAAATACCGAATAAGAAAGCAATTTTTAATACGCCGCCTAAAACAGATCCGTCTTTATGAAGTGTAGACCCAAGAAGGACAACTGTTTCACGAACGTCAGAAGAAATACCCATTTTCTTCGTTGCTTCTAAGTTAGCTGGAATACTTGCGGCACTACTACAAGTTGCAAGAGATGTAACTGTAGGAGAGACCATGTTCTTCCAAAATACTTGTACACCTTGTTTGCGACCTGCAAGGTACGCATAGAATGTAAAGAATACAAAGAAGTAAATAAGAGAAGCTGGATAGTATACCATTGCTGCTCGGAAGTAAGTTCCAAGAAGTTGCGGTCCGAATTCACCAACTAATGCTGCGAAGTAAGCAGCTAGTCCGATTGGAGCGTAGTACATAATGAAAGATACAACTTTCATTGAAATTTCTGCACCAGCTTGTAAGAATGTAGCGAATGGTTTCCCTTTTTCACCAACTGCTGAGGTTGCAATCCCCATTAAGATAGAGAAGAAAATAAGGGCTAACATGTTCTCGCGAGATAGTAACTTTGAAAAGTCTGATACTGTTAGGATACCAACAATTTGATCAGCAACACTAACTGCTTTTTCAGCTTTATCAGGCTGTGTTAGTTCTAATACAACACCTTGTGCTGGCGGGAATACTTTCACGATAATAATCATAAAAATAGCAGCTAAAATACTTGTAAATAAGAAAGTTCCAGCCATACTAGACATAATTTTACCGAAACGTTTTAATCCATCCATATTAGCAATAGATGACGCGATGCTAAAGAATACTAAAGGTACAACAATCGTAAACATTAAGTTTAAGAAAATGTCACCAAGCGGCTTTAAAGCAACTGCATCGGCACCCATGAAATAACCAATGAAACCACCAATTAGGATAGAAGATAATAAAATAAGTGGAAAGCGATATGCTTTCATAAATAAACCCTCCTATCGATTATAAAAAAATCATACTGAATCATTATAGCGAGTTAGAGACGTCTTTACTAGGAAAATGCGATAGATGGAATAGCGTGAAAACCAAGAAATTTTTGTTTTTAAGCTCGGCATACAGTTAGAAATCTAGACATATATATTTGTAACCTAATGGTGGCGAGGGCTGCACTATAAATTAGGTGTAGAAAAAGGGGGAGGGAAGCGGGATGAATATTTTGCTTTGCTGTGCAGCGGGAATGTCTTCCAGTTTGATAGTTACAAAAATGGAGAAAGCAGCACAGACAAGGGGGATAGAGGTAAAGATTTGGGCTGTATCAGGTTCAGAAGTACGAAATCATATTGATGATGCAGATGTACTTTTACTTGGGCCGCAAGTACGCTATTTATTACCGAAAATGAAAGAATTATGTAAAGAGAAGGGAATACCTGTTGATGTAATTCAATCCGTCCATTACGGGCTTTGTAATGGAGAAGCTATCTTACAAGCAGCTTTGTCAATGAAACCATGAGGAGAGTGGGATAGATGATAGGGTTTTTAGAGAAATATGTGATGCCAGTGGCAGGAAAGGTTGCAGAACAGAGACATTTGCAAGCGATTCGTGATGGAATTGTTTTAACGATGCCTTTCTTGATTATTGGTTCTTTTTTTCTAATCATTAGTGCTCTTCCGATACCCGGGTATAATGATTTTATGGCAGGAATCTTCGGAAAGAATTGGAATGTAGCATTAGGGTACCCAGTGGGGGCTACTTTTAATATAATGTCTTTAATAGCTGTTTTTGGAATCGCTTACAGATTGGGTGAATACTATAAAGTAGATTCGTTAGCATCTGGTGCATTATCACTTGTGACATTTTTACTTGCAACACCATTTCAAGTTGCATATATCGTACCAAGTACGAAAGAAAGTATACTGATAGATGGAGCAATACCAGCTGCGTTAATGGGAAGTCAAGGGTTGTTTGTAGCGATGATTATTGCAATTATATCTACTGAAATTTATCGATTTATTGTACAGAAAAAGATGATTATAAAGATGCCAGAGACAGTTCCGCCAGCAGTAACGCGTTCATTTGCTGCGCTTATTCCAGGCTTTATTGTTGTGACGGTTGTTTGGATCATTAGATTAATTTTTGAACATACGACTTTCGGTAGCATCCATAATGTTATAGGAAAGCTTTTACAGGAGCCCCTTAGTGTACTTGGGGCTAGCCTTTGGGGTGCGGTAATCGCAGTTATCATTGTCCATGTACTTTGGGCGTGCGGAATTCATGGAGCTGCAATTGTTGGTGGTGTAATGAGTCCGATTTGGTTGTCGTTAATGGATCAAAATCGAATTGCTTTTCAGGCTGGGCAAGACGTACCGAATACGATTACTGCACAGTTCTTTGACTTATGGATTTATATGGGCGGTTCTGGTGCAACACTTGCTTTAGTTGTAGGAATGTTATTATTTGCACGAAGTCAGCAATTAAAAAGTATCGGACGATTATCAATTGCGCCAGGTATTTTTAATATTAATGAAATGGTGACTTTCGGTATGCCGATTGTAATGAACCCACTTTTACTTATTCCATTTATATTGGTGCCAGTCGTGTTAACGGTTGTTTCTTATTTTGCAATGGAATGGGGATGGGTTGCACGTCCGAGCGGAGCTGCTGTACCTTGGACTACACCTATTCTTTTTAGTGGATATTTAGGATCGGGCGGGAAAATTTCAGGGGTTGTTTTGCAGCTCGTTAACTTTGCACTTGCATTTCTTATTTATTTTCCATTCTTAAAGATATGGGATAAACAAAAAGTAGCGGAAGAAAAGGGGGAGTAAAGAACTAAAATGGATACGATAGAGACGAAAGCTTTTCACTTAATTTTGCATGGTGGTAATGCGAGAAGTTGTTCAATGGAAGCAATTGATTGCGCAAAGCGCGGTGAATTTCAGGAAGCAGAAGCGAAACTACAAGAAGCTTTAAATGAATTGCAAGAGGCGCACCGCTTACAAACAGAGCTCATACAGAAAGAGGCTGCCGGGGGAAAAACCGAAGTTACCCTGCTGATGGTGCATGCACAAGATCATTTAATGAACGCAATTACGGTGAAGGAATTGGCGAGTGAGTTTGTAGAATTATATAGGAAGATGTCAGTAGCTGAATGAACCTTGCTTATGCAAGGTTTTTTTATGTTTTTAAAAGAGACAGTTATGACAATAAGAGGGCCACTTACGCAGGATTGCATGTGTTATTTCCAGGTTTATGTAAAAATGAAAGGGTAAAGTGAGCTTCATTATATGGTTTATGATGACTTTATATTGGAAACGAAAAATAGCAAAATTAAATCATCAATTAAGATGAATAAACTATGTATGTGTACGTACCATCAGTGGAGTGTTAGGAGCTCCACTGATGGTATTTTTACATTAACAAGCCTCCTTCTTCATGGATAGCGATGATAACTAATCGATAGTAACGAATTCTCCTACACCACGAATTAATTTTTTTATATGCATACGGTCTGGTTTTAACACGCTTATTATAGAATCAATAGCTTTTTGAGGATCTACAGATGTGCCACAAGTATAACAATCAATAGCTGCAAATTCCTTTTCAGGATAAGTGTGAATAGAGAGATGGCTTTCTGATAATAAAATTAATACCGTCACTCCATATGGGTGGAATTCTTTGTTACTTACATTTAAAACATGAGCACCGGAGCGATTCGCAGCAGCAATTAAATGATGCTCTAAAAAATGAATATCATTTAATAGAGAAAAGTCTACGCCCCATAAATCTACTATTATATGCCGACCAAATGTAGAATAGTCCATCTACTTGTACCTCCTTTGTTAAAATATCATCAAAATTTCATTTCTTGTTGATAGCAATGATGTAGGGTAAGGTCCGATTCTGAATTTAAAACGGCATTGTTACGTTGCTCTAAATGTTCTTCTTTAAATTGAAATAAAGGAGCAAGAAGAGAAGGTAATGTTCGAGGGGATGGTACTACGTATAATTGTTCAATTTGATCGAGTACATACGAAGAGTTAGCAGCAATATGAAATCCCCAGTCAGTTCCGAAAGAAGGAACAATTGTATGATAGCTTTTTACAATTAATCCGGCATTTTCAATTGTGTTACCAATACTCCAATATACAAGGGGTGCATCAGCGGGTGAATTAGATTGGCAAACAAATGCACCATCCTCTGTTAGGAACGTAGCTATAAGGGCAAAGAGTTCGCTTGTATATAAAGTGCTTAATACTTCTGTCGCTGGATCAGGAAAATCAATAATAATTACATCATATAAAGAGGAAGGAGATTTCAAAAATTCTTTCGCGTCACATACATGTACATTTGCACGATCATCAAAAAATGCCTGTTGATTTAAAGAAACTAATTCTGGAACATTGCGAGCCATCTTAATCATTTCTTCGTCTAAGTCGACGAGGTCTACATGGGTAACCGTTTCATATTTTAAAACCTCTCTTAAAGCAAGACCATCGCCACCGCCTAATATGAGAACACGTTTTGGGTCTATTACCTTTGACATAATCGGGTGAACAAGTGCTTCATGATATATTTGCTCATCGACGGAACTAAATTGTAGCTGTTTATCCAAATATAGACGAATATCGCTTACTTGGAGTAAATTAATGTTTTGATAATTGCTTTTTTCTTCAAATAAACTTGTATGTTCGCCAGCTTGTATTTCTTTTAGCGAAATTTCATCCCATACATCTAAGCTGTGCGAATCTGTGGGTACTATTATTACATTTTCCGATTGTAATTGCTTATCGTCTTCATCCTCGTCCTGTTTATCTTGCTTGTCCTGTTTATCTTGCTTGTCTTGTTTATCTTGCTTGTCTTGTTTATCTTGCTTGTCTTGTTTATCTTGCTTGTCTT
>NZ_JBEGIB010000014.1:0-48255 GCF_040676495.1 Bacillus sp. LBA3-1-1.1 | reverse complement strand
GAGTAGGACGTCGCCAAGCAACTAAAAACACAAGTCTTTTGACTTGTGTTTTTTTGTATTGTTAAACAGTGCATAAAAGAAGTAATGGTAATACAAACACGTTGCCCAAGAGTAAATCATATTATATAAGAGATGGATGTATATTTTTCTGTAAATTGTTAAGGAATAGAGGTATCAAATATGTTTATTTAAATACAGGGAGGGAAGGTTATGAAATTACAAAGTGAAATTTGCATTGTTTGTGAGACAGAAAGAGAAGAAGGTATATATGTTTATAATAATTTGATATGTCATGAATGTGAAAAAGATATGGTGAATACTGAGACAGATGATCCAAAATATATACATTATTTAAAACAACTTCGAAAGTTAGAAGTATCATATTTATAAATAGGCATCTGCCTATTATTTTTTTTGTCTTAATATCTGTATAATAGATACAGAATGAATAATAAGGAAGAGATAGATATGAATCAAAAGCGTATGCCTTTATATGAGGCGTTAATAGAGTTTAAAGAAAGAGAACCACTGTCCTTTCATGTTCCAGGTCATAAGAATGGTGTAAACTTCCCTCAGGAAGCTACAGGAGGGTTTAAGGACATATTATCGATAGATGTAACGGAGTTAACAGGATTAGATGATTTACATAGTCCGTTTGAATGTATAGATGAAGCACAGCGATTATTAGCTGAAGTATATGGTGTGCAAAAAAGTTATTTTTTAATTAATGGTTCAACAGTTGGAAATTTAGCGATGATTTTGTCTTGCTGCGGCGAACATGATATTGTCCTCGTGCAAAGAAATTGTCATAAATCAATTATTAATGCTTTGAAATTAGCAGGGGCTAACCCGGTCTTTTTAAATCCATGGATTGATGAAGTACATAACGTACCAGTAGGTGTTCATGATGAAGCTATCAAGGAGGCAATTACAAAGTATCCGAATGCTAAAGCACTTATTTTAACACATCCTAATTACTATGGTATGGGGATTGATTTAGAGGCAAGTATTGCTTACGCACATGAACATAAAATTCCTGTTCTAGTAGATGAAGCACATGGGGCACATTTTTGTATAGGGGATCCATTCCCAAAGTCAGCATTAGCTTATGGTGCGGATATTGTGGTTCATTCCGCACATAAAACATTACCTGCAATGACAATGGGATCTTATTTACATATAAATAGCCGTTTGGTGAGTAAAGAAAAAGTGTCTTCCTATTTAAGTATGCTACAATCTAGTAGCCCATCGTATCCAATTATGGCATCCCTTGATATAGCCCGTTTTGCAATAGCGGTTATAAAGGAAAAAGGTCATGATGATATTGTTGAGTTTTTACGCCGATTTAAAGAAGAATTGCGATCAATCCCACAAATAGCTATTTTACAATATCCGTTGCAAGATGAATTAAAGGTTACGGTGCAAACTCGCTGTCAGTTATCGGGGTATGAATTACAGTCTGTATTTGAAAAGGTCGGTATATATACGGAAATGGCAGATCCATATAACGTCCTATTTATATTACCGTTACAATTGAATGAGGGGTATATGAAAGCTATAGAGATAATTCGAGTAGCTTTGCAGCAATATAAGGTAAAAGACAAGACAGCATCAATTCGTTATACTTATAAAGGGGAGATTTCCCCTTTACCGTATACGTATAAACAATTAGAGGGATACGAAACGAAGTTAGTATCTATAGAAGAAGCCGTTGGTATGATAGCTGCAGAAATGGTGATTCCGTATCCACCTGGAATTCCATTGATCATGTATGGAGAGAGAATTACTCAAGAACATACAAAGCAAATTACTCATTTAGAGAAAACAGGGGCTCGTTTTCAAGGTAGTACGAAATATATGAACGTGTATGATATAGAAAGTAGGTTTTAGGATGAAGGGATTATTTGTAACAATTGAAGGGCCAGAAGGTTCGGGTAAAACAACATTAATTAAAAGTTTATTACCATATTTTGAGCAAAAGGAACAAAAGGTAATGGCGACCAGGGAACCGGGTGGTATTGCAATTTCTGAAGATATTAGAACAATTTTACATAAACAAGAATATACGATGATGGAAGCACGTACAGAGGCGCTTCTGTATGCTGCTGCACGTAGACAACATTTAGTGGAAAAAGTTATGCCAGCACTTGAGGAAAACTATCTTGTACTATGTGATCGTTTTATAGATAGCTCTTTAGCGTATCAAGGATATGCAAGAGGCTTAGGTATGGATAAAGTATTTGAAATTAATCGTTTTGCAACGGAAGATTGTATGCCTAGTTTAACAATTTATTTAGACATTGAGCCAGAGGTTGGATTAGCACGAATTGAAAAGGATGCAGGACGCGAAGTAAATCGACTAGATATGGAAGACATCGCTTTCCATAAACGCGTGCGTGAAGGGTATTTACAAGTTGTAGAGCGCTTCTCTGATCGTATTGTAGTAGTAGATGCTGATCAACCAATGGAAAAACTTATAGAAGAAGTTATTCAGATTGTAGAAGATAAATTGTTATAATAGAAGGAAAGAATGAAATAAGTGAGGTATGCATTATGATAAAGACGTGGGAGCAGCTTTCTGCTATACAGCCCATCGGTGTCAAAATGTTGATGAATAGCATTGCAAAAGAGCGTATATCCCACGCTTACTTGTTAGAGGGGGGGAAAGGGACTGGGAAGTTCGCAACAGCAATTCAAATGGCAAAAAGTTTTCTCTGCTTACAAAGAAATGGTGTAGAGCCTTGTCATGTATGTACGAATTGTCGCCGAATTGATTCAGGTAACCACCCAAACTTACATATTGTAAAACCCGATGGATTATCTATTAAAAAACAGCAAATCCAAGATTTACAAGAAGAGTTTTCAAAAACAGGATTAGAAGCAAATAAAAAAGTATATATTATTGAGCATGCAGATCGTATGACAGCAAATGCAGCGAATACACTCTTAAAGTTTTTAGAAGAACCAAGTAGTGATACAACAGCCATTTTACTTACTGAACAAAGTCATCAGATTTTAAATACAATCTTATCTCGTTGTCAAGTTGTTACATTTAGGCCGTTACCTACAGAATCCTTAATTAAGAGATTAGAGGAAGAAGGTATTACAGTTTCTTTATCTACACTGGCTGCACAGCTTACAAATAGTTTTGAAGAAGCTTTATTAATGTGTAATGATGAATGGTTTGCACAAGCGAGAGCTTTAGTGATAAAATTATGTGAAGCGCTCGAAAAAGATAAGGCCTCTATTTTTTTTGTACAAGAAAAATGGGGGAAGCACTTTGGAGAGAAAGAACAATTACAGCAAGGCTTAGATATGTTGCTCCTTATTTATAAGGATTTATTATATGTTCAACTTGGAGAAGAAGATCGTCTTGTTTTTCATGAGCAGAAAGAGATGTTTGAATCCTTTTCTTATGCTCAGAAGCGCATTGTATCAGCTCTCTTTCATATATTAGAGGCAAAAAATAGAATCAACGCTAATGTAAATGCGCAGCTTGTGTTCGAACAGTTAGTGTTGCGGTTGCAGGAGGGATGACCGTTTTGTATGATGTAGTAGGTGTTCGCTTTAAGAAGGCCGGGAAGGTATATTACTTTGATCCAAATCAGTTCGATATCTCAGAAAATGAGTTCGTAATTGTAGAAACGGTAAGGGGTATTGAATACGGAAAAGTAGTTATTACCAAAAAGCAAGTTGATGAAAACGACGTTGTATTACCGCTTAAAAAGGTTATTCGTATTGCAAATGAAAATGATCGTACCCTTGTTGAAGAGAATAGGCATGCTGCGAAAGAAGCATATCAAGTTTGTCAACAAAAGGTAGGAGAACATAATCTTGATATGAAGCTTGTAGATGTAGAGTATACGTTCGATCGTAATAAGATTATTTTTTACTTTACTGCGGATGGTCGGATTGATTTCCGGGAACTAGTGAAAGACTTAGCGGCAATTTTTAGGACAAGAATTGAGCTGAGACAGATCGGTGTTCGTGACGAAGCAAAAATGCTTGGTGGTATTGGTCCATGTGGTCGTATGCTTTGTTGTTCTACTTTTTTAGGAGATTTTGAACCTGTATCCATTAAAATGGCAAAGGATCAAAATTTATCATTAAATCCTGCAAAAATCTCTGGTTTATGTGGTCGCTTAATGTGTTGCTTAAAATATGAGAATGATGAATATGAGGCAGCAAAGGAACAACTTCCTGATTTAGATCAACGTATACAAACCCCGCATGGTACTGGCCGTGTTATCGGATTAAATATTTTAGAAAGATTAATTCAAGTGGAACTAGTAGACAAGGAACGGATAGTAGAATATACGTTAGATGAATTAATTAATAAAGGGGTCGTTTCGAGTCAAACCACAGATTAATGAGGTGGGTGCTTGTGGAGAAAAAGGATATTTTTGCATCGGTTTCTAGTATGGAAGAGCAAATTGGACATTTATACAAACAGTTGGGAGAATTAAAACAACATCTTGCAGAATTATTGGAAGAAAACCAACATATAAAAATGGAAAATGAAAATTTGCGACATCGTTTTGAAGAAGTGCAGAATAAGGAAAAACAAAAAACTCAAAAACGCAAAGAAATGAAGCCAAAAACAGATATCGGTGAGGGCTACGATAACTTAGCGAGACTGTATCAGGAAGGTTTTCATATTTGCAATCTACATTATGGAAGTGTACGTAAAGAGGGAGATTGTTTATTCTGTCTGTCATTTTTAAATAAAAAGTGAGATTACCTTTCCAATATAATTGGAAAGGTAATTTTTTATACATGAGAGTAGAATGAAATTTATTTTTACATTAATAGAGGATGAAATAGGGTAGGTTAAGTGTAAGAAAGGGAGCAATATATGAATTTATATGAAGATGAGCGTTTAGATTACTTATTAGCACAAGATATGAAGATTGTACAAAGCCCATCAGTATTTAATTTCTCTTTAGATGCTGTGTTACTTGCAGATTTTGCTTGGGTACCAATTCAAAAAGGTAATTTACTTGATTTGTGTACGGGGAATGCGGTTGTACCTCTTTTATTGAGTACAAGGACAAAAGGGACAATTACAGGTGTAGAGATTCAAGAGCGCTTATATGATATGGGAATAAGAAGCGTTCAATACAATAATTTAGAAGAAAGAATTCATTTAATCCATGGAGATTTGAAAGATATGCCGGAGAAACTTGGGCGCCATCAATATGATGTTGTAACGTGTAATCCTCCTTATTTTCAAACACCGCAAACTTCTGAGAAAAACATGAATGAACATTTAGCGATAGCTCGTCACGAAATTATGTGTACATTAGAAGATGTTGTATATGCAAGTAGCCAGTTGGTAAAACAGGGTGGGAAAGTTGTATTTGTACATCGTCCAGGTCGTTTTCTCGATATCGTTACATTGATGCGTAAATACAAAATTGAACCGAAACGTGTGCGATTTGTTTATCCTAAGGCTGGTAAAGAAGCGAATACATTGTTAATTGAAGGAATTAAGGATGGAAATGCAGATTTAAAAATTTTGCCACCTCTTTTTGTATATGAAGAGAATAACGAATATACAGAGGAGATTCGTTCAATTTTATATGGAGACGAATAAGCATTGTTTTTATGTGGTGGAGTGTTCTGATGGAAGTTATTATGCTGGATATACAAATCATATAGAAAAGCGGATTCAGACTCATAATAATGGAAAAGGTGCTAGATATACACGTGCTAGACTTCCGGTTGTTTTAAAATATGTAGAGGGTCATGAGGATAAACGAACGGCTATGCAAGCTGAATATCATTTTAAGCAGTTAACGAGGAAACAAAAAGAAGAATACATGCAAAAAGGAGAACGCTATGTGGCAGCAAAAAAGCTTTCAGCAAAATGAAAAGGGAGTTTTATATTTAGTACCAACTCCAATCGGAAATTTAGAGGATATGACATTTCGTGCAATCCGAATTTTAAAAGAAGCAGATATTATTGCTGCTGAAGATACAAGACAAACGAAGAAGCTTTGTAATTATTTTGAAATTGAAACACCAGTTATGAGTTATCACGAGCATAACAAAGAAGTAAGTGGACGAAAAATTTTGGGTAAGTTAGAAGATGGTAAGACTGTAGCCATTGTGAGCGATGCGGGTATGCCGTGTATTTCTGACCCTGGTTACGATATTGTTGTAGAAGCTGTAGCGGAACAATATCATGTTATCCCGCTTCCTGGAGCGAATGCGGCTCTTACAGCATTAATTGCATCAGGACTTGAAACAAAGCAGTTTTATTTCTATGGATTTTTGCAAAGAAATAAAAAGGAAAGAAGAATGGAATTAGAGAAGATTCGTTACGTACAAACTACAATGATGTTTTATGAAGCACCTCATCGTCTAGATGATACTTTAATCTCAATGCAAGAAGTTTTAGGAAATAGGGAAATCGTATTATGTCGCGAGCTAACGAAAAAATTTGAAGAATTTATTCGTGGAACAATTGAGGAAGCGATTGAGTGGACGAAGCAAAATGAAGTCCGTGGTGAGTTTTGTATTTTAGTAGCTGGTTCAACGGAAGAACCTGCTCCGGAAGAACAATGGTGGGAATCTGTTTCAGTATATGATCATATTGAACATTATATAAATGAAAAAGGCATGAATTCAAAAGAAGCGATTAAAACAGTCGCTAAAGATCGAGATTTGTCGAAAAGGGATGTATATCAAATCTATCATGTCGATAAAAAATAAGCTTCTCATAATTGAGAAGCTTATTTTGCTGTTTCGATATAATCTTGAAGTTCGTTTAAAACTTGCTCAGCGCCTTCTTTGCTTAAGATAATTTTACCTTCAGCTAAAGATAGGTTACCATCAGATACTTCACCAGTTACTTGGCAAGTCATGTTTGGTTTATATTTTTTTAAGATGATTTTCTCGTCATCAACGTAGATTTCAAGAGCATCCTTTTCTGCAATACCTAAAGTACGGCGTAATTCGATTGGAATTACCACACGACCTAATTCATCAACTTTACGAACGATACCAGTAGATTTCATAATTCTTTTCCTCCTAAATAAATAGTTTATAAGTTACGAGTCTATTTTTTTGATTCGTCATTTTTCGACAAAATACCCTATGGACATATGATACCAATCATTTACATTTCCGTCAATTCTTAAATTCTATATTTTTTAAAAAGATTTATAGATTTCTTACTTCTTATATATAATAGAATGTGGGTAATTACTATAATTATTTCGTTTTATTTTCTGAAAAATATATATATTTCAGAGAAGGGTTGTATAATTTTTAAAAATATGAGTAATAGATGATAAAGATATCGAGCATTAACTCGTTTTTATATGTGAGTTTTTGATATACTGTTTATAAATACATATGAGGTCATCCGGGAGGTCCAAAACAATGACAGAGGAAAATAAGTCCTTTTATATTACTACCCCAATTTATTATCCAAGTGGAAAGTTACACATTGGACATGCTTATACGACAGTAGCAGGAGATGCAATGGCACGATATAAGCGTATGCAAGGATACAATGTTCATTATTTAACAGGAACTGATGAGCATGGACAGAAGATCCAAAAGAAAGCAGAAGAACTAAATGTTACACCACAAGCATATGTGGACAACATTGTATCAGGGATTAAAGAACTTTGGGAGAAGATGGATATCTCTTATGACGATTTTATTCGTACAACTGAAGATCGTCATAAAGATGTCGTTGAGAAAATCTTCAAGCAGCTAGTAGATCAAGGTGATATTTATCTTGATGAATATGAAGGTTGGTATTCTGTACAAGATGAAACATTCTATACAGCGCATCAATTAGTAGATCCAATTATGGAAGGCGACAAAGTAGTTGGTGGAAAAAGCCCAGATAGTGGTCATGATGTAGAGCTTGTTCGCGAAGAGTCTTATTTCTTTAGAATGGGTAAATATGTAGACCGACTATTAAAGTTCTATGAAGAGAATCCTCATTTCATTCAACCAGAGTCTCGTAAAAATGAAATGATTAATAATTTTATTAAGCCAGGATTAGAAGATTTGGCTGTTTCTCGTACTTCATTTGACTGGGGAGTTCGTGTTCCAGGGAACCCAAAACACGTTATTTATGTGTGGGTAGATGCTTTGTCTAATTACATTACTGCATTAGGATATGGAACAGAAAATGAAGAGAAATATAAAAAATTCTGGCCAGCAGATGTTCATTTAGTTGGAAAAGAAATCGTTCGTTTCCATACAATTTATTGGCCAATTATTTTAATGGCTTTAGATTTACCACTTCCGAAGAAAGTCTTTGCTCATGGCTGGATTTTAATGAAGGATGGAAAAATGAGTAAGTCAAAAGGAAACGTAGTAGATCCAGTTACACTAATTGATCGTTACGGATTAGATGCATTACGTTACTACTTACTTCGCGAAGTTCCATTTGGATCTGATGGCGTATTCACACCAGAGGGATTTGTTGAACGAATTAACTTTGATTTAGCGAATGACTTAGGAAACTTATTAAATCGTACAGTAGCTATGATTGATAAATACTTTAACGGGGAAATCCCTGCATTTAAAGCGAATGTAACTGAGTTCGATGAAACGCTAGTTACATTTGCGAAGGATACATTGAAAAAAGTAGAAGAGGCAATGGAGAATATGGAGTTCTCTGTAGCACTAAGTTCTATTTGGCAGTTAGTTAGCCGTACGAATAAATATATTGATGAAACACAGCCGTGGGTATTAGCGAAGGATGAGAATGATCGTGAAAAACTTGCGTCTGTAATGGCGCACTTAGCAGAGATACTTCGTCAAACGGGTATTATGCTTATGCCATTCCTAACAGTAGCACCAAGTAAGATGTTTGCTCAACTTGGACTTACTGAAGAGGCACATAAATCTTGGGAAAGCCTATCTACAATTGGCTGTATTCCAGCTGGAACAAAAGTAGAAAAAGGAAACCCAATTTTCCCTCGTTTGGAAATGGAAGTAGAAGTAGAGTATATTAAAGAAAAAATGCAAGCCTCTGCTCCTAAAGTAGAAGAGAAAAAAGAAGAAGAACCGAAGGCAGAAGAAATTACAATTGATGATTTCTTTAAAGTAGAATTACGAGTAGCTGAAGTAATATCGGCTGAACCTGTGAAAAAAGCAGATAAGTTGTTAAAAATTCAGCTTGATTTAGGAGCAGAAAAGCGTCAAGTTGTTTCGGGAATTGCAAAATTCTACTCACCAGAAGATCTAAAAGGCAAAAAGGTAATTTGTGTAACAAACTTAAAACCTGTAAAATTACGTGGTGAATTATCGCAAGGTATGATTTTAGCAGGTGAAGAAAATGGCGTATTGTCATTAGCAACAATCGACCAAAATTTACCGAATGGTACAAAAATCAAGTAATTGAGACAAGAAAAGAGATGTTTCACGTGTAACATGTGTGAAGCATCTTTTTTCTTTTTAAATTCCCTTTTTTTGCATTAAAATTGTAGTATTGTTATCGTTAAGTTAGAAAAGGCTTAATTTTTTTCTAGGATAGAATTGATTTCAATATAAAAGGAGTTATGTATTATGTTGTTTGATACACATTCACATTTAAATGCAGAGCAGTTTGAAGAAGATTTACAAGAAGTTATTGCAAGGATGAAAGAAGCGGGAGTTACATATACAGTTGTTGTTGGATTCGATGAAGTAACAATAAAAAAAGCGATTGAACTAGCTGAAGCCTATGATTTTATTTACGCTGCGGTTGGATGGCATCCCGTTGATGCAATCGACATGACAGAAGAACATTTAGCTTGGTTAGAAGAACTTGCTTCTCATCCTAAAGTAGTTGCACTTGGAGAAATGGGCCTAGATTATCACTGGGATAAGTCTCCAAAAGAAACACAGAAGGAAGTATTCCGTAAACAAATTGCATTAGCCAAAAAGGTAAAATTGCCGATTATTATACATAACCGCGATGCAACGCAAGATATTGTTGATATTCTAGAGGAAGAGAATGCAGCCGAAGTGGGAGGCATTATGCATTGTTTTAGCGGTAGTGTAGAAGTAGCACAGCGATGTGTCGATATGAACTTTTTAATTTCATTAGGTGGGCCTGTTACATTTAAAAATGCGAAGAAACCGAAAGAAGTTGCTATGGAGATTCCATTAGAAAAATTATTGATAGAGACAGATTGTCCATATTTAACACCACATCCATTTCGAGGGAAACGAAATGAACCTAGTTATGTAAAACTAGTAGCAGAAGAAATTGCGAATTTAAAAGGAATTTCTTATGACGAGGTAGCACAAATAACAACAAAGAATGCAAAAGCTTTATTTGGTGTCGAATAAAAAGAGTGGGGGAGTCCCATTCTTTTTTTATTTTTTAGAAGAGAGACAGTAGAAATGCTAAGAGCCCATTATTTACTTATAACATAAGTGTAGAAATATTGCGGATAAATTAGGATGGAGATAGAAGTGTTACAATAAGAATAGTGAACAAAGATTTTTCTCTTCTACTTTTTAAAATGTACGATTAGGAAAATAATAATGGAAAAGTCGTCATTTTTTTGTTTTACTAAGTAGAGACGAAACGAGTGTGGAGGCAAGCATGAAAATTAAAGAGATTATCGTTGTAGAAGGTAAAGATGATACAGTTGCGATTAAACGTGCTGTTGATGCGGATACAATCGAAACGAACGGTTCAGCAATCGGTGATCATGTTATTGAGCAAGTTAAATTAGCGCTGCAAAAACGAGGCGTTATTATTTTCACAGATCCGGATTATCCTGGAGAGCGTATTCGAAAAATTATTTCTGATAAGGTTCCTGGATGTAAACATGCTTTTTTACCGAAGGAAGAAGCACTTGCTAAAAGGAAAAAAGGTGTCGGAATTGAGCATGCTTCTAATGAGTCAATTCGCCGTGCTTTAGAGAATATACATGAAGAAATGGAAGCTTATACAAGTGAAATTAGTTGGAGCGATCTAGTCGATGCAGGCTTAGTGGGCGGAGAAATGGCAAAGAGTCGCAGAGAAAGAATGGGTAAGCTATTAAAGATTGGTTATACAAACGCAAAACAGTTACATAAACGTTTACAAATGTTTCAAGTTTCAAAAGAATCGTTTGCAGAAGCTTATAAACAAGTAATACAGGAGGAAAAGAAATGAAAGATATCGCAACGCCAAATCGTACAAAAGACATTGTTGAAAAGTATGGATTTTCATTCAAAAAAAGCTTAGGACAAAATTTTTTAATTGATACGAATGTATTAAATCGTATCGTTGATCACGCGGAAATTGGTTCGGAAAGTGGTGCAATTGAAATTGGACCAGGTATCGGTGCGTTAACAGAACAATTAGCGAAGCGTGCTAAAAAAGTAGTGGCTTTTGAAATTGATCAGAGATTATTACCGATTTTAGATGAGACGTTAGCTCCATATAGCAACGTTACAGTTATAAATAAAGATGTACTAAAAGCAGATGTACATGAAGTGTTTAGTGAGCAATTCGAAGAAGGACAAGATGTAATGGTAGTAGCTAACTTACCATACTATATTACAACGCCAATTTTATTTAAATTGCTTGAAGAAAAATTACCGGTTCGTGGATTTGTTGTTATGATGCAAAAAGAAGTTGGAGATCGTTTAGCTGCTAAACCTGGAACGAAAGAATATGGTTCTTTATCAATTGCCATTCAGTATTATACAGAGGTAGAAACAGTTATGACTGTACCGCGTACAGTGTTTGTACCACAACCAAATGTTGATTCTGCGATTATCCGTCTTCTAAAGCGTCCTAAACCAGTTGTAGAAGTGAAAGATGAAACATTCTTCTTTGAAGTAGTACGAGCGAGTTTTGCACAGCGTCGTAAAACGTTAATGAATAATTTATCAAATAATTTAAATGGTTTCCCGAAAGATAAAGAGTTGTTAGACCGAATTTTAACAGAAGTAGGAATTGATCCGAAGCGAAGAGGCGAAACGCTATCTATCGAAGAGTTTGCAACATTAAGTAATGCATTAGTTCTTCATAAATTATCATAAGAATATGAAAGGGACAGTTCAACTTGAGCTGTCCCTTTTGTCACCTTTCCTTTCCTAAATTCATACTTTAAAAGCAGGTAAGATGGCCTAACGAGTTTGGAGGTAGGAGAATGGCTTTACATGTTGGAGAATTAGTGGAACGATATTCTCATAATAGGGATATTCTTTTTCGTGTTATAGAAATAAAAGGCGAGATCGCGATATTGTTTGGGGAAGAAATTAGACTTGTGGCGGATGCGCCACTTGCAGATTTAATTAGTATAGATCAACGAGAACATAAAAAAAGAGTGAAGCGTGAAAAAGAAACAATGGAGCGTACGTACCGTTTATTTCAACAAGATTATGTATTAATGAAACAAAGACATGAACACACTTCAACAGGTGGATATACAAGTGAAGTGAATTATTTTCAAATGCCAGGGCGTGTATTGCATATAGATGGAGATCCTTTATATTTGCGCAAGTGTTTAGATTTATATAATAAAATAGGCGTTCCTGTACAAGGTATTCATTGTAAGGAAACGGAGATGCATGAAAAGGTAGTAGACTTAATCGATCATTTTCGTCCAGATATTTTAGTTATTACAGGACATGATGCATATACAAAGTCAAAAGGAGTCATGGGAGATTTAGCAGCATATAGACATTCTAGACATTTTGTACAGGCTGTTCGAGAAGTGCGAAAAAAATATCCATCATTAGATCAACTCGTTATTTTTGCTGGAGCTTGTCAATCACACTTTGAGGCGCTGATTCGAGCAGGTGCTAATTTTGCTAGTTCGCCATCTAGAATTAATATTCATGCTCTAGATCCTGTATATGTAGTTGGCAAAGTTAGTTTCACTTCATTTATGGAAAGAGTCAATGTATGGGATGTTGTGCGTAATACAATTACTGGTGAAAAAGGACTAGGCGGAATTGAAACGAGAGGGATTTTACGAACTGGATTACCCTTTCAACATTATGATGAATGAGCAAGGTACATACGTATCTTGCTTTTTTATGTGGAAATGATGTAAATGAGTTTGGATAAAAAGTTTCAAGAACGTGCAGACTATACAATGATACTTGTACAATATAGTATTTCTTCTATCTATTCAAACGCATGATGTTTTTATAATGATATTGTCTGTAAATTGCGGTTAATAATTGGGATAGATATGTCGTGTTTTAAGTGTTCAATCTAAATTACAGCGAGGTGTAGCAAGGGATATGTCAAAACGTTTAGATGATATTAAAAACGAATTAGATCACCATCTTGGACAGCGACTTATGTTAAAGGCGAATAGTGGAAGAAGAAAAACTGTAGAGCAATCGGGTGTGCTTGCAGAAACATATCGTTCTGTGTTTGTTGTACAGTTAGACCAACAAGAAGATGCATTGCAACGTGTATCTTATAGTTATGCAGATGTTTTAACAGAGACAGTAGAGTTAACATTTTACGATGAACCTCATAATGAAGCATTTTATAATTAACATGTTAGTTGTTACATATATTCCCACAAATGAAAATCTATATTATTTTGCATACTAATTATACCGTAGCAAAATAAGGAGGGACTCTGCATTGAGTAGACGAAGAGGAGTCATGTCAAATCAATTTAAAGAAGAGCTTGCAAAAGAGCTTGGCTTTTATGATGTTGTTCAGAAAGAAGGATGGGGCGGAATTCGTGCGAAAGATGCTGGTAATATGGTGAAACGTGCTATAGAAATTGCGGAACAGCAATTAATGAAACGAAACCAGTAGTTGTAAGATACTTTCTATGCTACGGTAGCCGAGGAGAGATTCCTCGGCTTTTTGCACGCTAAAAGGTGCCATCATTCGATATAAGTAGTTTCATTCTGAATGCTTTTCGTTATAATTAGGGAAGTGTCATCGTCTTACTATAAATTTATGGTAAAATAAACGATAAAAGATTGAGTACATAGAGTGGGTGAATAGATTGAAGCTACTAGTGAAAGCGCCAGCAAAGATTAATCTGTCGTTAGATGTACTGGGAAAAAGACAAGACGGATATCATGAAGTGAAAATGATTATGACAACAATTGATTTAGCAGATCGTTTAGAGCTAACGGAATTAGCAGAAGACCGTATTGAAATTTTGTCCCATAATCGGTATGTCCCAGACGACCAACGCAACTTAGCTTATCAAGCAGCGAAATTATTAAAAGAGAAGTTTAATGTAAAAAAAGGTGTATCTATTACTATTGAAAAAACGATTCCAGTAGCCGCTGGATTAGCAGGTGGAAGTAGTGATGCAGCAGCGACATTACGTGGCCTTAATAAGTTATGGAATTTAGGAATTACAATCGATGAGTTAGCGGAGCTTGGCGCAGAAATTGGGTCAGATGTGTCGTTTTGTGTATACGGCGGAACTGCGATCGCCACTGGAAGAGGAGAAAAAATTGAACACATAAAGACTCCACCTTCTTGTTGGGTTATTTTAGCAAAGCCTCACATTGGTGTATCGACTGCTGACGTATATGGAAATTTAAAATTGAATTGTGTTACACATCCAAATGTAGATAAAATGGTTGAAGTCATTAATGGCGGGGACTATAAAGGAATTTGTGATACTGTTGGTAACGTTTTAGAAGATGTGACATTTGCGATGCATCCTGAAGTTGCGCGTATTAAGGCACAGATGAAACGATTCGGTGCGGATGCTGTATTAATGAGTGGAAGTGGCCCAACTGTATTTGGTCTTGTACACCATGATTCGCGAATGCATCGTATATATAACGGATTAAAGGGATTTTGTGAACAAGTATATGCAGTACGTTTATTAGGAGAGCGAGAAACGCTTGAATAAAGACGTATAATACGTTATGATTTGTTTAGAATATTCGTGATTTGAGGTGAGAGTATGAAAATTAGACGAAGTACAAGATTGGTCGATATGACTTATTACTTGCTACAAAATCCTCGTCAGCTAGTTTCTCTCACTTTTTTTGCTGAAAGGTATCAATCGGCTAAATCATCCATTAGTGAAGATTTAGTTATTATTAAGCAAACGTTTGAACAACAAGGGGTCGGCACATTGCAAACGATACCAGGAGCAGCAGGAGGAGTGAAATATATTCCCTATATAAGTGAAGAAGAGGCAAATCTGATTATTAATGAGCTTTGTAGCTTATTTGAAAATCCAGATCGTATTTTGCCTGGCGGTTACTTATATATGACGGATCTTTTAAGTAATCCTCGCCAGATTAATGGTGCGGGTCGTTTATTTGCTTCCGTTTTTGCTAGACAACCAATTGATGCGGTTATGACCGTAGCGACAAAAGGAATTCCACTTGCTTATGCAGTGGCGAATTACTTAGATGTACCGGTGGTAATTGCGAGAAAAGATAATAAGGTAACAGAAGGACCCACTGTTAGTATTAACTATGTATCAGGTTCCTCTAAGCGAATCCAAACGATGACTTTAGCAAAGCGTAGCCTTCCAGAAGGATCTAATGTTTTAATTATTGATGATTTCATGAAAGCTGGCGGAACCATTCAAGGTATGATGAGCATGCTAGAAGAGTTTAAAGCTAACGTTGTTGGAATTGGTGTATTAGTAGAATCTACGGATATCGAAGAAAGACTTATTAATAACTTTGTATCATTAATTCGTCTGTCAGAAGTTGATGTGAAAGAAAAAGCGATTCAAGTGGAGAAGGGGAATTATTCGCTTGCGCCATTTAAAGAAGGAATTGTAGAGGCTGAGTAAAAAGGGTAAAGCAGATAGCTTTATCTTTTTTTATTCTATTTATAAATTATAAAATAGGTGGACAAACTGCTTTTCGTGCACTATTTTTAAAGAGTAAAAATAAATAATAAAAGGGTGAAAAGTATGAAAGTTGTTCAAACAAGCAAAGCGCCACAAGCAATCGGACCATATTCACAAGGGATTATTGTAAATAATATGTTCTATAGTTCGGGACAAATCCCGTTAACAGCAAGTGGAGAACTTGTAACGGGGGATGTAACAGTACAAACAGAGCAAGTATTTGAAAATTTACAAGCAGTATTAGCAGAAGCTGGTGCTTCATTTGATACAGTGGTAAAAACAACAGTATTCTTAAAGGATATGGATGATTTTAATGCGGTTAATGAAGTATATGGTTCTTATTTCTCTACTCATAAACCAGCGCGTTCTTGTGTACAAGTAGCAAAATTACCGAAAGATGTTTCTGTTGAAATCGAAGTAATCGCCCTAGTTAAGTAACACTTTGTAAGCGATAACCTCTACTAATCTCTATATTCAACTACAATAAAAATTTTTATCTTAAAAATTTTTAAAAAATTAAAGGGAAAATAGAAATTTTGTGGAATTTATACAAATATATCGCTTATTTAGAAAAGGGTGGTGAACACAAGATGGAAGTGACTGACGTAAGATTACGCCGCGTAAACACAGAAGGCCGCATGAGAGCAATTGCCTCTATTACTCTAGACCATGAATTTGTTGTTCATGATATTCGTGTAATTGATGGTAATAATGGATTATTTGTAGCAATGCCAAGTAAACGTACTCCAGATGGAGAATTCCGTGACATTGCACATCCAATTAATTCTAATACACGCTCTAAAATTCAAGATGCGGTTTTAACAGAGTATCATCGTTTAGGCGAGTTAGAAGAGGTTGAGTTTGAAGAAGCAGGCGCTTCGTAAAATTCGAATGAAAAGGGCTTTTGAGAGAAAGCCTTATAATTTTGTAGCAAACTCCTGTAAGCATTTACAGGAGTTTGTTTTTTTGTGGTTATATATATTTCTCATTTGGAAAATTCTAAATTTATTAAAATGAAGAGAAAAACTTCTAATTTTTTCAAAATCATTTTAAATAGTATAGCTTATTTCTTGAAAAAGATACTAAAGAGTAAAACATCGTATAAGAATTATGGTAAAATTTAATAGTTATAATGTGTTTCTTGAAATATATGATGATTTAGGATAATATCGTTAATGGATAAATAGGTTGCGATGGAGGGTCTATATGTCAAACAGATTTGCAGTGATTCTAGCTGCGGGTAAAGGCACACGTATGAAGTCCAAGCTATACAAAGTGCTACATCCTGTATGTGGAAAACCAATGGTACAACATGTAGTCGATCAAGTATCTCAATTAGGGATGCAGAAACTTGTAACAGTCGTTGGACATGGTGCTGAAATGGTACAAGAACAGCTAGGAAACGTAAGTGAGTTTGCATTACAAGCAGAACAACTTGGTACAGCACATGCTGTCGATCAAGCTGCAAATGTACTTGCAAATGAAGAAGGAACAACTTTAGTTATTTGTGGTGATACACCTCTAATAACTGCTGAAACGATGGAAGCATTGCTTCAGCAACACGAGGAAGCGGGAGCAATGGCAACGGTACTAACAGCGTACATAGAAGAGCCTGCTGGATATGGCCGTATCGTTCGTAATGAGAATGGTCATGTTGAAAAGATTGTTGAGCATAAGGATGCAAATGAAAAAGAATTAGCTATTAAAGAAATTAATACGGGTACGTATTGTTTTGATAATAAAGCTCTATTTGCTTCACTTTCTAAAGTTTCAAATGATAATGTACAGGGCGAATATTACCTTCCGGACGTTATTGAAATTTTAAAAAATGAAGGTCATATTGTATCAGCTTATCAAACAGAGCACTTCGATGAAACGTTAGGTGTTAACGACAGAGTCGCTCTATCGCAAGCGGAAATTATTATGAAAAACCGTATTAACCGAAAGAACATGGTAAATGGTGTTACAATTATTGATCCAAGTAACACATACATTTCTGCTGATGCGATTATTGGCAGTGATACAGTTCTTCACCCAGGAACAATTATTGAGGGTAACACTGTAATTGGTTCTGATTGTGAAATTGGACCACATACAGTAATTCGCGACAGTGAAATTGGAGAGCGTACGGTAATTCGTCAATCTACTGTACATGACAGCAAACTTGGTACAGAAGTATCAGTTGGTCCATTTGCACATATTCGCCCAGATTCAGTTATTGGAGATGAAGTGCGCGTTGGAAACTTCGTAGAAATCAAAAAAACTGTTTTTGGTAATAGAAGTAAAGCTTCACACTTAAGCTATATCGGGGATGCACAAATTGGAGAAGACGTGAATCTTGGTTGTGGTTCAATTACGGTGAACTACGACGGAAAGAATAAATTTAAAACTGTGATTGGTAATGGGGTATTTATTGGATGTAATTCAAATCTTGTTGCTCCTGTAACAGTTGAAGATGGTGCTTATGTGGCAGCAGGCTCTACAATTACAGAGAATGTTCCATCAAAAGCATTATCAGTAGCACGTGCACGTCAAGTTAACAAAGAAGACTATGTTGATCAATTGCTGAATAAGAAAAAATCATAATGTGGAGGGTTAATCTAGATGTCGACTCAATATCTAAATTCTAATTTGAAAGTATTCTCTTTAAACTCTAATAAGGAACTTGCTGAGCAAATCGCAAAGCATATTGGAGTAGGACTAGGAAAATGTTCTGTTGATCGTTTTAGTGATGGAGAAGTTCAAATTAACATTGAAGAAAGTATTCGTGGTTGCGATGTATTCATTATTCAATCTACAAGCTTCCCAGTAAACGAACATATCATGGAATTACTTATTATGATTGATGCATTAAAACGTGCATCTGCAAAAACAATTAATATTGTTATTCCTTACTATGGTTATGCGCGTCAAGACCGTAAAGCGCGTTCTCGTGAACCAATTACATCGAAACTTGTAGCAAACTTGCTTGAAACAGCAGGTGCAACTCGTGTAATCACTCTAGATTTACATGCTCCACAAATTCAAGGATTCTTTGATATCCCAATCGACCACTTAATGGGTGTACCGATTCTTTCAGATTACTTTGAAACAAAAGGTCTTAAAGATATCGTAATCGTATCTCCTGATCACGGTGGCGTAACTCGTGCTAGAAAAATGGCAGACCGCCTAAAAGCGCCAATCGCTATTATTGATAAGCGTCGTCCTCGTCCGAATGTATCGGAAGTAATGAACATTATCGGTAACATCGAAGGCAAAACAGCAATTTTAATTGATGACATCATTGATACAGCTGGTACAATTACATTAGCGGCAAACGCTCTTGTTGAGAACGGTGCTTCTGAAGTATATGCTTGCTGTACACACCCAGTATTATCTGGCCCGGCAATTGAGCGTATTCAAAATTCGAATATTAAAGAGTTAGTTGTAACGAACTCTATCGTATTACCAGAAGAAAAGAAAATTGATAAAGTACATGAACTTTCAGTTGCTCCATTAATCGGAGAAGCAATCATTCGTGTATACGAAGAAGAATCAGTAAGTGTATTATTCAATTAATTGGATAGAATGAGACGTAACCAAGATTGGTTACGTCTTTTCGTATCGAAAAAAGAAAGTAGTGGTACAAAGAATGAAATTAATAGTAGGACTTGGGAACCCAGGTAGAGAATATGAATTAACAAGGCATAATATTGGGTTTATGGCGATTGATGAACTTGCCAAGCGTTGGAATATTTCTTTGAATGAACAAAAATTCAAAGGGCTATTTGGTGCAGGCTTTGTTAATGGGGAAAAGGTAATCTTATTAAAGCCACTTACATATATGAATTTATCTGGGGAAAGTATCCGTCCACTCATGGATTATTATAAAATTGATGTCGAGGACTTCATCGTCATGTATGATGATTTAGATATTCCTGTAGGTAAATTACGCCTTCGCATGAAAGGAAGTGCAGGTGGACATAATGGTGTGAAATCAACAATTTCACATTTAGGAACACAAGAATTTCAACGCATCCGCATGGGAATCGATCGTCCGAAAAATGGGATGAAAGTAGTGGATTATGTATTAGGACGTTTTACGTCTGAAGAACTTCCTGGTGTCAATCAATCCATTGAAAAGACAGCAGATGCATGTGAAGAGTGGTTAAATAAACCATTTCTCCAAATCATGAATACTTTTAATAGTTAAGCGTATAATCTGGAATATTTTATTTTGCTTTAACCCATACTAGTAGTAACTGGATATTTAGGAGGCTAGTATGGAAGGGTATTATTACTGCAGACATTGCGAGAGTAATGTAGGCTCCGTTACCGTAGAAAAAGTATATAGCGACGTTTTGCTTCAACTAACAGAGCAAGAAGTAGTGGATATGATTCATTTTCATGAGAATGGAAATATATATATAAAAACGATTTGTGAATCGTGTCAAGAAACGCTCGCATCTTATCCTGAGTATTATGAATATGAAAAATTTCTGCAATAAAATGTTGTCGCTTTGGCATGTCCAAAGCATTTTTCTGTTTTCTTTTTCCAAAATATTTGCATAAAATATAGTAACTTGCTCTTTATGTTGAGAGGAGTTTTGATAATGATAGGTTTATTAGAGCAGTTTTATAAAAATGAAGAGATACAATCGGTTATTAATGGGCTAGAAGATGGGTTGAAAGAGCAACTTATATCGGGTATGGCAACATCTTCTCGTTCATTATTAATGGCAGCTTTATATAAAAAAACAAAAAAATCGCAACTAATTGTGACGCACAATTTATACCAAGCACAAAAAGTACATGAAGATTTAGTGGCTTTACTTGGTGAAAAAGATGTGTGGTTATACCCCGTAAATGAATTGATAGCATCGGAAATCGGTGTTGCAAGTCCAGAATTGAAGGCGCAGCGTATTGAAGTGTTAAATCGCTTGGCGGCGGGAGAGAATGGGATTATTGTAGCGCCAGTTGCAGGGCTACGTAGATTTTTACCAATAAAAGAATTATGGAAGCAAAGGCAAATTGAAATCAATCTAGGGCAAGAGATTGATTTAGATGCACTTTTGCATACTTTACATCATATTGGCTACGAGCGTAAGTCAATGGTAGAAGCTCCAGGAGAGTTCAGTTTACGCGGGGGAATATTAGATATTTACCCATTAACGGAAGAATTACCATTTCGTATTGAATTCTTCGATACAGAAGTCGATTCTATTCGATTGTTTGATGTGGATGAACAGCGCTCTCAAGATAAAAAGGAAAGTGTTAAGTTCGGTCCAGCAACAGAGTTTTTATTTTCACAGGAAGAATTGAAATCGGGAATTAAGCATCTTGAAGAAGGTTTGACTAAGACGATGCAAAAGCTTTCCGATGATAAATTAAAGACTACAGTACTTGAGACGGTAAGTCATGAAATTGAGATGTTGAAAAACGGGCAAAGTATAGAACAAATGTTTAAATATTTATCTATTTTCTATAAAGAACCTGCTAGTCTGATAGATTATTTACCAGAAGATGGTGTTGTGATTTTAGATGAAATTTCCCGTATTCAAGAAACGGCATCACATCTCGAAACAGAAGAAGCGGAATGGTATATATCACTTCTTGGTGAAGGAACAATTATTCAGGACTTATCTTTCTCCCACTCATTTGAGGAGTTTCTTCATCATAAAAAAAGAAGTTTTGTATATTTAACGTTATTCTTGCGCCATATAGCACATACACATCCACAAAATATTGTGAATGTGACATGTAAAACAATGCAAGATTTCCACGGACAGATGCAGTTGTTAAAAACTGAAATTGATAGATGGAATGAAGGGCATTTTACGACCGTTGTGCTCGGAACAGATGATGAACGTGTAAAAAAACTACAACATATTTTAAGTGATTATGATATTGAGGCAGACATTGTAGAGGCGACAGATATTTTATTGCCTGGAAGGTTACAAATTGCTGTGGGTGATTTACATGCAGGGTTTGAAATGCCGATGCAAAAGCTTGTTGTTATTACTGAAAAGGAGCTTTTTCATAAGAAGGTTAAAAAATCACAACGTAAGCAAAAGTTATCTAACGCTGAACGTATTAAAAGTTATTCGGAATTAAAAGTTGGAGACTATGTAGTTCATGTAAATCATGGTATAGGTAAATTTTTAGGTATTGAGACATTAGAGATTAATGGTGTTCATAAAGATTATTTAAATATTAAATATCAAGGTAATGATAAGTTATATGTTCCGATTGAACAAATTGATCAAGTGCAAAAATATGTAGGATCTGAAGGTAAGGATCCGAAAGTTTATAAATTAGGCGGGAATGATTGGAAGAAGGTTAAAACGAAAGTTGAAAAATCTGTACAAGACATTGCAGATGACCTAATTAAATTGTATGCCGAGCGCGAAGCTTCAAAAGGTTATGCATATACACCAGATACGGCAGAACAACAAGAATTTGAATCTTCTTTCCCATATCAAGAGACAGAGGATCAATTACGTTCTATTGACGAAATTAAGAAAGATATGGAACGTGGACGTCCGATGGATAGGCTTCTTTGTGGTGACGTAGGGTATGGAAAGACTGAAGTAGCCATTCGTGCGGCATTTAAAGCAATTATGGATGAAAAACAAGTTGCGATTTTAGTACCGACAACCATTCTTGCACAACAACACTATGAAACAATTCGAGAGCGTTTTCAAGATTACCCGATTAATATAGGGTTGCTAAGTAGATTCCGTACGCGGAAACAACAAAATGAAACGATTAAGGGTTTAAAAGATGGAACGGTAGATATTGTAATCGGAACACATCGTATTTTATCCAAAGATGTTACTTATAAAGATTTAGGACTTCTTATTATTGATGAGGAACAAAGATTCGGTGTTACGCATAAAGAAAAAATTAAACAATTGAAAGCAAATGTTGACGTTTTAACGTTAACGGCAACTCCGATTCCACGTACACTTCATATGTCTATGCTTGGTGTGCGTGATTTATCTGTAATTGAGACACCGCCAGAGAATAGGTTCCCAGTACAAACATATGTAGTGGAGTATAATCCAGCATTAATGCGAGAAGCGATAGAGCGAGAGCTTGCAAGAGGAGGTCAAATTTACTTCTTATATAACCGTGTGGAGGATATTGAAAGAAAAGCAGATGAAATTTCGATGTTAGTTCCAGACGCTCGTGTAACATACGCACACGGGAAAATGAATGAAAGTGAATTAGAGTCTGTTATGCTATCGTTTTTAGAGGGGCAGCATGATGTTCTTGTAAGTACAACAATTATTGAGACGGGTGTAGATATTCCGAATGTAAATACATTAATTGTATTTGATGCAGATCGTATGGGATTATCACAGTTGTATCAGCTTCGTGGTCGTGTTGGACGTTCTAATCGCGTCGCGTATGCATACTTTGCATACAAACGCGATAAAGTGTTATCGGAAGTTGCAGAGAGGCGTCTGCAGGCAATTAAAGAGTTTACAGAGCTTGGATCTGGTTTCAAAATTGCGATGAGAGATTTATCAATTCGTGGTGCAGGTAACTTGTTAGGAGCAGAACAACATGGATTTATTGATTCTGTCGGATTTGATCTATATTCTCAAATGCTAAAAGATGCAATTGAACAGCGCAGGGGAACAGACGGAGTTGAAAATACAGTTAATGTTGAAATTGATTTAGAAGTAGATGCATATTTACCAGATGCTTATATTTCAGATAGTAAACAAAAAATTATGATGTATAAACAATTTAGAGGTGTTTCTGCAATTGAGGATATTGAAGAGCTGCAGGAAGAGATGATAGATAGATTTGGTGATTATCCACAAGAAGTTGGTTATTTATTACAAATCGCAAATATTAAAGTGTTAGCAATGAAAGAACAAATTGAGTTAATTAAGCAAAATAAATTTGAAGTAACGTTCCTGTTTTCTGAACAAGCAAGCCAAAATATCGATGGTGGGAAATTATTTATGCTAGGGAATAGTTTTGGTCGTATGATTGGTCTTGGTATGGAAGGGTCACAATTGAAAATTGTTATGAAAACGAATGGATTAGAGACATCGAAATGGTTAACAATTGCTGAAAATTTATTAAAAGGCTTACCAGATGTAAAAAAAGAAGTAATAAATGCCTAATTTAAGATAAAAAATACAATTCGACGTGCATAGAAGAACTAATGTGTAAAATACTATGTTTAACAGTTGGTGATTTTTACATGAACAGGTAAATTCACCACTTTTGATCATCAGTAGAAAGTGAGGCAGCATTAGAATGAAAGCAACTGGAATCGTACGTCGAATTGATGATTTAGGCAGGGTAGTAATCCCGAAGGAAATTCGTAGAACTTTACGTATTCGAGAAGGAGACCCACTAGAAATATTTGTTGATCGCGATGGAGAAGTGATTTTGAAAAAATATTCTCCAATTAGTGAGCTAGGTAATTTTGCAAAAGAATATACGGAAGCTTTATACGATAGCTTAGGACATAATGTGCTTGTATGTGATCGTGATTCTATTATCGCAGTAGCAGGCATATCTAAAAAAGAATACTTAAATAAAAGTGTTGGCGATTTAATCGAGAAGACAATGGAAGAGCGTAAGTCTGTAATTATGACAGATGAAAGCGAAATTTCAATTATTGATGGAGTAACAGAAAAAGTGAGCTCCTATACAATTGGCCCGATTGTTGCGAATGGGGATCCAATTGGAGCTGTTGTTATCTTCTCTAAAGAGGCCATTATAAGTGAAGTAGAGCATAAGTCAGTAAATACAGCTGCAAGCTTTTTAGCGAAACAAATGGAGCAGTAGTGAAGTGTAATTTCTATAAGTAGCAATCTTTCCTAATTATGATATTTCTATTTGAGAAATTAACTATTTGGAGATATAAGTATATTGAACGAAGGTAGCGCTTTGCTACCTTTTTTCGTTGAACATTTTCAATGTTGCACGAACATATTATTACTCGTGGAGGCAAGGGAGCCTGTTCTTTTCTTTATGATATAATACGAGGGGTGAGAATAGAAAAAGGAGTTTTCTTGTATGGAAGCGAAGAAGTATCAAGCCTTTTGGCGTGGGGCTATTATATTAACAATCGCAAGTTTTGTTACGAAAGTATTAAGCGCTTTTTACCGTATTCCATATCAAAATATAGCGGGTGATATTGGTTTTTATATTTACCAACAAATTTATCCGTTTTATGGATTTTGTTTAATTTTAGCTACTTATGGGTTTCCCATTATTATTTCAAAAATGGTCGCAGAAAGATTAGAACAAGGAAAACAAAAAGAAGCGGAAGAAATTATTTGTGTATCTTTTTGGTTTTTATTAGGAATTGGATTTGTGGGGTTTTTCACATTGTTCTTCGGTGCCGAAACAATTGCATCGGCTATGGGCGATATACATTTAGATAAATTATTACGTGTTATTTCGTTTTCATTCCTACTAATGCCATTTTTATCTGTAGCGAGAGGATATTTTCAAGGATTCAATAATATGATGCCGACGGCTGTTTCGCAAGTAATTGAACAAACGATTCGTGTTTCTATTATTGTGTTTTTATCACTATTCCTTATTGCTCATGGATTTGATTTATATACAGTTGGTGCGGGTGCTATGTTAGGTTCAATTGCAGGTGGGCTTATTGGGATTATCGTACTTTTACTTTATATGCGTCATGATTTCCGGTCTATTTTCTTTAAAAGTTGGAAGAGAGTTGGAGATAAAAAAAGGATTATTAGAATCCTTTTTTGGCAGGGATTAGCGATTTGTGTTAGTAATTTAGTCCTTATTTTTATACAAATGGCGGATTCTATTTCCTTTTATACCTTGCTTATTCGCGCGGGGGAGCAAGTTGAAAATGCAAAGGTACTAAAAGGCGTTTATGATAGAAGTATCCCGCTTATGCAATTGGGTACTGTTGTGACAACTTCTTTCTCATTGTCACTTATACCTATTATTACAGCGGCGAAAGAAAGAGGAGATTTTTCCTTTATTCAAGAAAAGGTAAAGTTAGCAATGAAAATAACATTCGTTATTGGATTTGCAGCTGCTATTGGATTAACTTGTATTATTCAACCTACAAATATTATGTTGTTTGAAAATAGTGATGGATCAGATGTGTTATCGATTTTATCTTTATCTATTTTATTTAGTTCATTGTCAATTACAACTGCTTCTATCTTGCAAGGGTTGGGACAAACATTAAAACCAGCAATATTCGTTGTATTTGGAGGTTGTTTGAAGCTAGCTTTAAACTATATATTAATGCCGTATTTTGGTGTAAAGGGAGCTGCAATTGCAACTTTAGTTGCGCTTATTGTAATTGCCTTGCTAAATAGTGTGTTACTTATGCGAGCTGTATCAGATCCGCTTATTGATAAGCGGAACATGTTAGGTGTAGTTATTAGTGGTATTGGTATGGGGTTTGTATTAATAAGCTTTATGCGTGTGTTGCGAATGTCTGGATTAGTAATTGATACAGGACATAGAGGAATTGCGACGCTTGAAGCGCTGTTAGGTGTAGCTATCGGCGGATTAGCATATATGTTTTTAATTTTAAAATTACGTGTATTTACAAAAGAAGAATTAGGAACCGTTATGAAACAAGAGAAAAAAGAAGGTTCATTGAAGAAGAGTGGATAGAGGTGACTGGTTGTGAGTGGAATTATTACTATTTTAGGATTAGGTGCTGGTGAGTTAGATCAGTTAACGATGGGTGTATATCGAAAGATAAAAGAAGCGGACCATATGTTTGTTAGAACGAAGGAACATCCAGTTATAGAAGAATTGGAGAAAGAAGGCATAAAATATACTGCTTTTGACGATGTATACGAAGCGCATGATACATTTGAAATCGTATATGAAACAATCGCGAATACGTTGTTAGAACAAGCTAAAGGTACAGAAATTATTTATGCCGTTCCTGGTCATCCGCTTGTAGCAGAAAGAACAGTTCAGCTACTTTTAGAAAAAGGAGAGGTAGCAAATATTGAAGTGCGACTTGAAGGTGGACAAAGTTTCCTTGATCCGATGTTTGCGAGCCTAAAAATTGATCCGATTGAAGGATTTCAATTAATTGATGCTACATCATTTGAAAGAGGGCAATTAGAATTACGTCAACATTTAATCTTTTGCCAAGTGTATGATGCGTTTGTTGCTTCAGATGTGAAACTACCGTTAATGGAGATGTTGCCAGATGATTACGAAGTGTATATCGTAACAGCTGCAGGAACTTCATTTGAGCAAGTAAAAAAAGTGCCATTATACATGTTAGATCATGAAACGGAATTAAATAATTTAACGAGTGTATATGTACCGCCAGTTAAGGAACGTGCATCCTTGTATCAGCAGTTTGATGTGCTTAGAGCAATTATTGCTGATCTTCGTGGACCGAATGGTTGCCCGTGGGATAAAAAGCAAACTCATCAATCTTTAAAGAAATACTTAATTGAAGAAGCATATGAGGTGCTAGAAGCCATTGATGAAGAGGATGATGATCATTTAGTAGAAGAACTGGGTGATATATTATTACAAGTTATGCTTCATGCCCAAATTGGAGAGGATGAAGGTTGGTTCTCTATAGACGATATTATCCGAACTTTATCTGAGAAAATGGTTCGTCGTCACCCACATGTGTTTGGGAATACGGATGTAAATAATGCTGATGAAGTAATTGCGAATTGGGAAGAGATTAAAAAACAAGAAAAGGGATTCGT
Organism: Bacillus sp. LBA3-1-1.1; assembly: GCF_040676495.1. NCBI lineage: Bacteria > Bacillati > Bacillota > Bacilli > Caryophanales > Bacillaceae > Bacillus > Bacillus sp. LBA3-1-1.1. The sequence continues at coordinate 20,777 of NZ_JBEGIB010000014.1, read as the reverse complement.
GAAAGAATCTGTTTTAACGGGTATTCCAAAAAGCTTACCGCAGCTAATGCGTGCTTATGAAATTCAGAAGAAAGCTGGAAAGGTTGGATTTGATTGGGTTGATGTGCAGCCAATGATAGAGAAAGCCTTAGAAGAATGGCAAGAATTCCAGCAAGAAGTTGTAAACATGGATGAGGAAAAGATGCTAGGTGAATTTGGTGATTTACTATTTGCATTTGTTAATATAGCTCGTCATTATAAAATAGATCCAGAAGAAGCGTTGCATTCAACTAATGAGAAATTTACCGGTCGTTTTTTATACATGGAAGCAAAAGTAGCAGAAATGAATAAAGAAATGCAAGATTTATCATTAGAACAGTTAGATGTTTTATGGGAAGAGGCCAAACAAACAGAGCGTTAATAGGGGGACTTGATATGCGTTTAGATAAGTTTTTGAAAGTGTCACGTTTAATTAAAAGAAGAACATTAGCAAAAGAAGTATCTGATCAAGGAAGAATATCCATTAATGGTCAAGTGGCAAAAGCGAGTTCAGATGTAAAGGTAGATGATGAATTAACAATTCGTTTTGGTCAAAAAATAGTAACTGTGAAAGTAAATGAATTGAAAGAAACGACTAAAAAAGAAGATGCAGCAAACATGTATAGTATAGTTCGCGAAGAAAAAGTAAAAGCGGAAGAAGGCTTGTTCTAAAATGGGTCACCCCTTCATACATTATTATTAGCTAGTATAAAGCTATGGGGGGATTTTCGTGAATAATGGTTACTCACCTATGTCTTCTAATCAACAAAATGTTTCTGTAGAGCATGATATTATCATGCGTGGCAGGCGTGTAATCGATATTACCGGTGTAAAGCAAGTGGAGAGTTTTGATAGCGAAGAGTTTTTACTGGAGACTGTAATGGGTTTTTTAACAATTCGTGGTCAAAATTTACAGATGAAGAATTTAGATGTAGAAAAGGGTGTTGTATCGATTAAAGGGAAAATTCATGAGATGCTGTATATTGATGAGAACCAAGGGGAGAAAACTAAAGGTTTCTTTAGTAAGTTGTTTAAATGAGCCTAACAATTCAGTTGTATACAATGCTTTCAATGATTGGAATGGGTGCTTGGATTGGTGCATCTTTAGATACGTATCAACGATTCTTAAAACGCCAAGAGCGTAAACGTTGGCTTGTATTTATACATGATATACTATTTTGGATTGTCCAAGCCTTATTCGTTTTTTATGTATTGCTGCTCGTGAATGAAGCTGAATTACGTATATATGTATTTTTGGCATTATTATGCGGTTTTGCGGCATATCAAAGTTTATTGAAAGCATTATACATGAAGATGTTAAATTTTCTCATCCATATTTTTGTGCAAACAATACAATTTTTTGTTCGAATTATACAGCTACTCATGATAAAACCTGTTATTATTATAGCGCAGCTATTTATTGCATTTATATTATTCTTATTTCGTGTACTGCTTTCAATTGGACGTGTGTTATGGAAAATGGCGATTTGGATATTACTTTTCATGTGGAAAGTTTTTTTCTGGCCTGTTCGATTTATTGCTTCACTCATATGGAAACTTCTCCCTAATCGTGTTAAACTTTTTATAACGAAGCATGTAGGGTTCCTGCAATATATAGCAAAGTTGAAGGGACATACCTTCCAATTATGGGAGCGTATAAAAAAGAAGTTAGGGGGACCTCGGAAATGAGGGAACTGAGACAAAGAACAATCGAAAAACAGAGTCCAAATCCTGTTAAAGAACATATAATACAAACGGATGAGAACAGGAAGCGACTTTATCGCCGTTTAGCGGTTTTTCTTGTCTTTGCTTTTACAATTATTGCGAGTATTAGTGTAACGTTTTATCAACAAAACAGTTCCATTAAAGCAAAAGAGGCAAAAGTTAAGGACATGAAAAAAGAACTGGATTCATTAACGAAAAAGGAAAAAAGTCTAAAAGACGAAGTTCAAAAGTTAAATGATGAAGAGTATGTTTTAAAGATTGCTAGAAGGGATTATTTCTTCTCCGGAAAAGGGGAGATAATTTTTCCTGTTTCTAAGTAGAGTATGTCTTATTGACACTATATTTTAGGATTATATATAATAAAGTAAAATTTGACTTTTTAACCACTAAGGAGGAGCATTTTTTTTATGTCAATCGAGGTAGGCAGCAAGTTACAGGGTAAAGTAACAGGTATTACAAATTTTGGCGCTTTTGTGGAGCTGCCAGAAGGCTTAACGGGTCTTGTTCATATTAGTGAAGTTGCTGATAATTATGTGAAAGATATTAACGATCACTTAAAAGTGGGCGACCAAGTAGAAGTAAAAGTTATTAATGTTGAAAAAGATGGAAAGATTGGTCTATCTATTAAAAAAGCGAAAGAACGCGAAAAAACAGAAGGAGATCGTCCACGTGGTGAATACCAACAACGCGGTGGTGATCAACAACGTTCTGGACGTCCACAACGTAATAATCGTTCTTTCAACAGAGATAACCGCGGTGGCGGTAACGACCGAGCTCCAAAAGAAACATTTGAGCAAAAGATGGCACGCTTTTTAAAAGATAGTGAAGATCGTTTAACTTCTTTAAAGCGTAACACAGAATCTAAACGTGGTGGCCGTGGCGCACGTCGCGGATAATAAGTCCGTTTAATTCTTAGCATATAGAGAGGTACCCAGAGTGATTACTCGGGTACTTTTTTATGTGAGAGAATATATTTTAAAAAAGTTTTTGAGATGTGTTGACTTTAAAACATATCTGATGTAAGATACTAATTGTCCGTTAAATACGACGACATGGCGGTGTAGCTCAGCTGGCTAGAGCGTACGGTTCATACCCGTGAGGTCGGGGGTTCGATCCCCTCCGCCGCTATATTTAATTTAACGGCCCGTTGGTCAAGTGGTTAAGACACCGCCCTTTCACGGCGGTAACACGGGTTCGAATCCCGTACGGGTCATCTAAAAAGATCATGCAAATTGCATGATCTTTTTTTGTTAAGTAAATTAAGACATACAACACTTCTACAAAATCACCCTATATTTTCTGAATATTCCATCGACTGCAAATAGATAAATTAAATACTGTGTATATATGTAGACTTATTTCGAATAAAACGTCGAACGATTATAAAAGTGAAAACTGTTGTTTTGACAAAAATCCCAATAATCATCTTTTATAATTACAGTAATTAAACTATGCAGGTGGTGTTAAAAATATGCCTAAAGCAGGAAGGAATACTATGAATACAAGTGCATTGGCGATGAATGAAAGTCAGCTTGGAACAATGAAGTGGACAAGTAAGTTGCGAATGAAATTTGAACAAGTTTTCTTTAGATGGGGATTCATAATTGTTGTTATTGGTTTTCTTTTGGGACGAGCATATATATTAACGAACATCTTACCTTTTGCATTGCCGTTTTTTGCTGCTGTTTATGTTATGAAGCGAGATAAAATGCCGCTCGCATTTTTAGCTCTGATGGGAGGAGCACTTTCAGTTTCGATAGATAATTTATTTTTTACTTTTGCATCTATTTTTACTTTCTTCATTTTTAATATCTTCTTTAGTCGATTTACACGTAAAACTGTTGGACTTGTACCATTCCAAGTATTTATCTCCGCATTAACCGCACATTTAGTTGTTGTATATTTTGCACAACAGACCGTCACCATGTATGACTTACTCGTTAGTACGATCGAAGCAGGACTTAGTTTCGTATTAACGATGATATTTCTGCAAAGTGTTCCACTCTTGGTGGAAAGGAAAGGGAAACAACAAGCGTTAGAAACAGAAGAAATTGTTTGTTTAATTATATTACTAGCATCTGTCTTAACAGGTACAACAGATTGGTTCGTTTATGATGCTTCTATTCAACATATTTTCACTAGATACTTAGTATTAGTATTTGCATTTATTGCTGGTGCGGCTACAGGGTCCACGGTGGGAGTCGTCACTGGATTGATATTAAGTTTAGCGAATGTGTCTAGTTTGTCTCAACTTAGCCTCCTTGCCTTTTCAGGATTGCTTGGGGGATTGTTGAAAGAAGGAAAGCGTATAGGAGTTAGTTTAGGATTATTAATTGGTACAAGTTTAATTACGTTATATGTAGACAAGCAAACAAGTATTGTAACAACCTTAATTGAATCTGGTGTGGCAATTGTGTTCTTTTTATTAACACCGAAACTTGTTATGGATCGTATTGCTAAATTTATGCCAGGTACACAAGAACACTCACAAGATCAACAACAATATTTACGAAGAATGCGCGATGTTACAGCGAATAAAATCAATCAATTTGCTAATGTATTTGCTGCTTTGTCTAATAGTTTTTCTGTATATGGGTACGTGGAAGAGGAAGATAAAGAAACAGAAGCGGATTTATTTTTAAGTACAATTACTGCAAAAACATGCCAAACGTGCTTTAAGAAGGATCAATGTTGGGTAGTTAATTTTGATAAAACGTACGATTATATGAAACAAATAATGAATGAGACAGAAGAAGGAACGCTGCAGCATAATCGGAAGTTAGTTCGTGAATGGGACAAGCATTGTGTGAGAGGGAAGAAAGTAACGGATTTAGTAGCGGGTGAACTAGATCACTTCTATGAGGGGCAGAAATTAAGAAAACAAATGAAGGAAAATCGTAGAATTGTAGCCGAGCAATTACTAGGTGTATCAAAAGTAATGGAAGACTTCGCTAAGGAGATACAACGAGAAAGAGAGAACCATCAAGCACAGGAGGAGCAGATTTTACAAGCATTTCGTGATTTTGGTGTCGAAGTGGAGCATGTTGATATTTATTGTTTAGACAGAGGAAGTATTGATATTGAAATGTTGATTCCAGCTGCATCTAATGAGCATGGAGAATGTGAGAAGTTGGTTGCGCCGATGCTTTCGGATATTTTAAAAGAAAATATCGTTGTTAAGCATGAAGAGAAATCCTCTTATCCAAATGGTCACAGTTTAATATCATTTGGTTCAGCGAAGACCTATTCTCTTGATACAGGATTGGCTACGGCTGCAAAAGGTGGTGGGTTCGTTTCAGGTGATTCCTACGCGATGATGGATTTAAGTGTTGGAAAATATGCACTTGCGATTAGTGATGGTATGGGAAATGGGCAAAGGGCTCATATGGAGAGTAGGGAAACGGTAAAATTATTACAAAAGATACTTCAATCAGGTATTGATGAGGAAATAGCGATTAAGTCCATCAATTCAATTCTTTCTTTAAGAACGACAGAGGAGATGTATACCACGCTTGACTTGGCTATGGTAGATTTACGGGATGCGAGTGCGAAGTTTTTAAAGGTTGGATCGACGCCGAGTTTTGTTAAACGCGGCAATAGTATTTTGAAAATTGAGGCAAGTAATTTACCGATAGGAATTATTGAAGATGTTGAAGTTGATGTGGTTGGTGAGCAATTAAAAACGGGCGACATTCTTATTATGATGAGCGATGGCATTTTTGAGGGAGCGCAACATGTGGAGAATCACGAGTTATGGATAAAACGTAAAATTAAAGAACTACAAACAGAGGATCCACAAGAAATAGCTGATATTATTATGGAAGAAGTAATTAGGTCTGGTGATGGCTATATAAATGATGATATGACTATTGTTGTGGCGAAAGTAAAGAAAAATATGCCGAAGTGGGCTACGATTCCGATAGTGGGAATGCAGGCGCAATAAAATAATCAAAAAAACCTAGGTATTTACCTAGGTTTTTTTGATTAAAAAGGTAATGTAATTACTTTGTTGAATCTACAGGAGGAATGTAAGATAAAAATGTGAGTTTTGTACATCTTTTTTTTGCACAATGTTTGTAAAAGTTGTACCATTATATACAGGGTAACTAATGTTGCTGTTCTTGTTTAATGAAAGGTGATTGCGAAGTTGAAAGATGCATTTGTTGGAAAAGTAGATGACTTTGTAAAGCAGCATGATGTATTAAAGAAACATTCAACAATTGTTGTAGGGGTTTCTGGCGGTCCTGACTCTTTAGCTCTTCTATATTATTTGTTAGAAAAAAGGGCAGAAAAGCAACTCGAAATTGTAGTAGCACATGTGGATCATATGTTTAGAGGTAATGAATCTCATGAGGACCTACAGTTTGTACAGGGTCTTTGCAAAGAGCTGGGAGTTATTTGTGAGACGATAAGGATTAATGTGTCACAATATCAACAGCAATATGGAATGAATGCACAAGTTGCTGCTAGAGAATGCAGATATGCATTTTTGGAAACAATAATGAAGAAATATGATGCGAGATATGTAGCTCTTGGTCACCATGGAGATGATCAAGTAGAGACAATTTTAATGCGCCTTGTACGAGGGAGTACTCCGAAAGGATACGCAGGAATTGCAGTGAAGCGTCCTTTTCATAATGGATATTTAATTAGGCCGTTACTTGGAGTAACTAAGGAAGAGATTGTTGATTACTGTAATAAGTTAAAAGTTATTCCACGTATAGATCCGAGTAATAAAAAGGAAGTATATACAAGGAATCGATTACGTAAATATGTCCTTCCTTATTTGAAAGAGGAAAATCCACAAGTGCATGAGAAATTCCAAAAATTTAGCGTGCAAATGCAAGAGGATGAGGCTTATTTGCAGGAATTAGCTTTTGAGAAAATGAATAAAGTAATTACAAAAAAAAGCGATAAACAAATTAGCTTATCAATTCCTGCCTTTGAATCCATGTCTATGCCTTTACAAAGGAGAGGGATTCAACTAATATTAAACTATCTTTATGAATATAAGGTTCCATCTTCGCTTTCTTCTATACATATTGACAAGGTGATTGAATTTTTTAAGCGGATACAACCTTCAGGTTCATTGGATTTTCCAGGTGGCTTGAAAATTATTCGTACATACGAAGAATGTAGCTTTGGATTTAAACAAGAAATTGTTTCTCCTTTTTTGCAAGATTTATCAGTACCCGGGACAATTATATTACCGAACGGAGATAAATTTGTAACAGAGGTGAGCGAGGATATACCAAGTAACATGAATGAAACAGTGTTTGTTGCTAAGTATAATGATATATCGTATCCACTTCGTATTCGTTCTAGGGAAAATGGAGATCGCATGTCAATACAAGGTATGGATGGTACAAAAAAGATAAAAGCTATTTTTATCGAATCGAAAGTACCGAAAGAAAAAAGAGAAGAATGGCCGATCGTTTGTGACGCAAGTGAAAATATTATTTGGGTACCCTTGTTGAAACGATCTGCATTTGCTATTTCGAAAGAGGTAGCAAAGAAGGATAAATATATTATTATTCACTACAAAAGCAAGGAGTCTTCCGGGAGGATAATGAAATGATGAATCAAGATATCGAAAAAGTATTAATTTCTGAGGAACAAATACAGGAAAAGGTGCTCGAATTAGGTGCAGTTATTGCAGAGGATTACAAAAATACAGTACCGCTTGCAATTGGTGTACTAAAGGGTGCAATGCCATTTATGGCAGATTTATTAAAGAGAACAGATACATATCTTGAAATGGATTTTATGGCTGTATCTAGCTACGGTCACTCTACTGTTTCAACAGGCGAAGTGAAAATCTTAAAAGATCTTGATACTTCTGTAGAAGGTCGCGATATTTTAATCGTTGAAGATATTATTGATAGCGGTCTTACACTAAGCTATTTAGTAGACCTGTTTAAATATCGTAAAGCGAAATCTGTAAAAATTGTTACATTATTAGATAAACCAACAGGTCGTAAGGTTGATCTGAAAGCGGATTATGTTGGATTTACTGTCCCTCATGAATTCGTTGTAGGGTATGGATTAGATTATAAAGAGCAATACCGTAATCTTCCGTATGTGGGAGTATTAAAACCAAGTGTTTACTCAAATTAATTAAATACAGGCGTTACAATTGTATAGGAAAGTTTTTCTATGTTACGATTTACTATAGTGTTTATGCCGTGAGAGGAGGTTAGGAATGAATCGTATCTTCCGTAATACCATCTTTTATTTACTGATATTCTTAGTAGTAATTGGGATCGTAAGCTATTTTAATGGTTCGACGCAAAAAACGACATCAGTTAGCTACGATAAATTCATTACTAAACTTGAAAAAGGTGAAGTGCGCAATGTGCAACTTCAACCAAAAAATGGTGTATTTGAAGTAAAAGGACAATTCAATACTTCTAACCAAGGAGAACAATTTGTTACTTATGCACCAAATACTGAGGAATTACAAAAGAAAATTAATGATAAAGCGCAAGGGGCCGAGGTTAAGTATCAACCAGCAGAAGAAACAAGTGCTTGGGTAACATTCTTTACTTCTATCATTCCGTTTGTCATTATCTTCATTTTATTCTTCTTCTTATTAAATCAAGCTCAGGGCGGCGGTAGCCGTGTTATGAACTTCGGGAAAAGTAAGGCGAAGCTATACAATGATGAAAAGAAAAAAATTCGTTTCAGAGATGTTGCTGGAGCGGATGAAGAGAAACAAGAACTTGTTGAGGTAGTTGAATTCTTGAAAGACCCTCGTAAGTTCGCTGAAGTTGGTGCCCGTATTCCGAAGGGTGTTCTATTAGTGGGACCTCCAGGTACAGGTAAAACTTTACTAGCACGTGCTGTTGCAGGTGAAGCAGGCGTTCCGTTCTTCTCTATTAGTGGTTCTGACTTCGTAGAGATGTTCGTCGGTGTCGGTGCATCCCGTGTACGTGATCTATTTGAAAATGCAAAGAAAAATGCTCCTTGTATCATTTTCATTGATGAAATTGATGCAGTAGGACGTCAACGTGGCGCAGGTCTTGGCGGTGGTCATGATGAGCGTGAACAAACGTTGAACCAATTGCTTGTTGAAATGGATGGATTCGGTGCAAACGAAGGTATTATTATCATCGCTGCGACAAACCGTCCTGATATTCTTGATCCAGCATTATTACGTCCAGGTCGTTTTGACCGTCAAATTACAGTAGATCGTCCAGATGTAAATGGTCGTGAAGCTGTACTTAAAGTACACGCTCGTAATAAACCGCTTGATGAGAATGTCAACTTAAGAGCAATTGCAACTCGTACACCAGGATTCTCTGGTGCCGATCTTGAAAACTTATTAAATGAAGCTGCTCTAGTAGCTGCACGTCAAGATAAGAAGAAAATTGATATGAGCGACATCGATGAAGCGACGGATCGTGTTATTGCAGGTCCTGCTAAGAAAAGTCGTGTTATCTCTGAAAAAGAACGTAATATCGTTGCATTCCATGAAGCTGGCCATACTGTAATTGGTGTTGTCCTTGATGAAGCCGATATCGTTCATAAAGTAACAATTGTCCCTCGTGGTCAAGCTGGTGGATATGCAGTAATGCTTCCGAAAGAAGATCGTTACTTCATGACAAAACCAGAGTTACTTGATAAAATCACTGGTTTACTTGGTGGTCGAGTAGCTGAGGAGATTGTATTTGGTGAAGTAAGTACAGGTGCTCACAACGACTTCCAACGTGCGACTGGGATTGCAAGACGTATGGTTACGGAATTCGGTATGAGTGATAAGCTTGGACCTATGCAATTCGGTAGCTCACAAGGTGGTCAGGTATTCTTAGGAAGAGACTTCCACTCAGAGCAAAACTACAGTGATGCAATTGCACATGAAATCGATGTGGAAATGCAAACTATTATGAAAGACTGTTACGCTCGTGCGAAACAAATTCTTACTGAAAAACGTGATAAGCTAGATATTATTGCGAAAACGTTACTTGAAGTAGAAACGTTAGATGCAGAGCAAATTAATCATTTATATGATTATGGCAGATTACCAGAGCGTCCAACATCTTCAGATGATGTGAAAGTAAACATCAACATGAAGAAAGATGATGAAGACGCAGACGTAGAAGATAAGTAAGAGATAAAGGAGTGACAATAGTCACTCCTTTTTTATTTGTGGAATGAATGTAAGTGGCAAAAGAATTTAAATAAAACTATTATTAAAAATTGAAATAGAGAGTAATCTTTTTGTACAATGATGAGTATAGAAAAACTGATTATATAAGTATGTGTGATATGATGTTTTTATAAGTTTTATACATACTGCACAAATATAGATTAAATAAGATAAGTGGTGAGAATATGATTTTTGTATTGGATGTAGGGAACACAAATGCGGTACTAGGTGTGTTTGAAGAGGGGAAACTTCGTCAGCATTGGCGCATGGAAACAGATCGTCATAAAACAGAAGATGAGTATGGGATGCTTGTAAAGCAGTTACTTGAGCATGAGGGTCTTTCTTTTGAAGATGTGAAAGGTATTATTGTGTCTTCAGTCGTACCGCCAATTATGTTCGCTTTAGAGCGTATGTGTGAAAAGTATTTTAAAATTAAACCGCTTGTAGTAGGGCCTGGGATAAAAACTGGCTTGAATATTAAATATGAAAATCCACGTGAAGTAGGCGCGGACCGAATTGTAAATGCAGTAGCAGGAATCCACTTATATGGAAGTCCACTTATTATTGTTGATTTTGGTACGGCTACTACATATTGTTATATTAACGAAGAGAAGCATTATATGGGTGGCGTTATTACGCCGGGAATTATGATTTCGGCAGAGGCGTTATATAGTAGAGCAGCAAAGCTTCCTCGTATTGAAATTACAAAACCGAGTAGTGTTATCGGGAAGAATACAGTAAGTGCGATGCAATCAGGTATTCTTTATGGGTACGTTGGACAAGTGGAAGGTATTGTTAAGCGTATGAAAGAAGAAGCTAAACAAGAACCGAAAGTTATTGCAACGGGTGGATTAGCAAAATTAATTTCAGAGGAATCAAATGTAATTGATATTGTAGATCCATTTTTAACGTTAAAAGGTTTGTATATGTTATATGAACGTAATGCAAATTTACAATATGAGAAAGGTGAATAAATAAGTATGAAAGATTATTTAGTAAAAGCGTTAGCGTTTGATGGAGAAGTGCGTGCGTATGGTGTACGTACGACAAACACAGTAAGTGAGGCGCAAAAACGTCACGATACATGGAGAACAGCTTCAGCGGCACTTGGTCGTTCTTTAACTGCGGGTACAATGATGGGTGCTATGCTAAAAGGCGAGCAGAAGCTAACGATTAAAGTAGAGGGTAACGGTCCGATTGGTCCTATCTTAGTAGATGCCCATGCAAATGGAGATGTACGTGGTTATGTAACGAATCCACATGTTGATTTTGAAGGGACAGAACAAGGGAAATTACGTGTATATCAAGCGGTAGGTACAGAAGGATTTGTAACGGTAATTAAAGATATCGGTATGCGTGAGCCGTTTATCGGTCAATCTCCTATCGTTTCAGGAGAACTAGGGGAAGACTTCACATATTATTTCGCAGTTTCTGAGCAGACGCCTTCTTCTGTGGGTGTCGGTGTTCTTGTAAATGGAGATGACAGCGTATTGGCGGCGGGTGGATTTATCCTTCAAATTATGCCGGGCGCACAGGAAGAAACAATTTCATTCATTGAAGATCGTTTACAAAAAATCCCTCCTGTATCAACATTGATCGAACAAGGTCTTTCTCCAGAAGAGCTACTATATGCAGTCCTTGGAGAAGATAAAGTAAAAGTATTAGAAACTATGGATGTTCAATTTAATTGCACGTGCTCACGCGAACGTATTGAGAGTGTGTTAATTAGTTTAGGTAAAACAGAGTTAGAGCAAATTCGTGAAGAAGAAGAAGAGACGGAAGTTCACTGTCACTTCTGTAATGAACGATATAAATTCGCTAAAGAAGATATTACAAGCCTGATTGAGAGTCTGTAATAAAGAAGTTTAGGCGGAGAAGCAGCTGCCCAAATAGATTGACAAACAGGGAATTTTCTGACAAAATCTAAATATAGATAAAACCAATAAAAATACTCGGTGTTAGGAGTGACAGGAATGCGAGTGGCACAATCAGTTTCAGAATTAATCGGGAAAACGCCGATCGTTAAGTTGAACCGCATCGTAGAATCAGACAGCGCAGATGTATACTTAAAATTAGAATTTATGAATCCGGGGAGCAGTGTTAAAGATCGTATCGCGTTAGCTATGATTGAAGATGCTGAAAATAAAGGATTATTAAAAGAGGGCGATACAATCATTGAGCCGACAAGTGGTAACACAGGTATTGGCTTAGCGATGGTAGCGGCTGCTAAAGGATATAAGGCAATTTTAGTAATGCCAGAAACAATGAGTATTGAGCGTCGTAATTTATTACGCGCTTACGGTGCCGAATTAGTATTGACTCCAGGACCTGAAGGAATGGGTGGAGCAATTCGTAAGGCAACTGAATTAGCAAAAGAACATGGATACTTTATACCACAACAGTTCCAAAATCAAGCGAATCCAGAAATCCACCGTTTAACAACAGGTCCAGAAATTGTTGAACAGATGGGTGATCAATTAGATGCGTTTATCGCGGGTATTGGTACAGGTGGAACAATTACAGGTGCTGGTGAAGTGCTGAAGGAAGCGTATAAAGATATTAAAATTTATGCGGTAGAACCTGCGGATTCGCCAGTATTATCTGGTGGGAAACCAGGACCGCATAAAATCCAAGGAATTGGAGCGGGATTTGTTCCAGAGACATTGGATGTAGCGGTATATGATGAAATTATCCAAGTGAAAACAGAGCAAGCATTCGAATATGCAAGAAGAGTTGCTCGAGAAGAAGGTATTTTAGTAGGTATCTCTTCAGGAGCGGTCATCTATGCAGCGAAAGAAGTTGCGAAGAAATTAGGTAAAGGGAAAAAGGTACTTGTTATTATTCCGAGTAACGGTGAACGTTATTTAAGTACACCACTTTATCAATTTGAATCATAATTGAATGCAATTGAAAAAGCATCCTTGAAAGAGGATGCTTTTTCTTTTTGGATTGGAAAAAGGAAAAGAGTGAATGACTAGAAAACTTCATGTAAAATAAGAGGTAGTATAATTAATTTATTTTCACTAGCCCTTGAGTATAATCATTCTCTGTATACATAACTTATGTAGTTGGAGCTGGTTAGTCTTAGAGGGTGGGATAAAAGAAGACGGGGTGTTGATATGCAACGAAGAAAATCTTTAGCGCTTTCTATTCCATATCAGTTAGATTTCTTTAAGCAATATAAATTTCTTTCCAAAAATAAGCCACAACATATTTTGTTAGAAAGTGGACGTGGTGGTCGTTATAACATTGTGGGACTGGATCCAGTAGCGGTAATTCAAGGGAAGAATGAGACGTTACATATAAGGGAAAGTGGTAAGGAAACAATAAAGCGAGGGAATCCATTAGATTTAATGCAAGAATATATGGAGAAATGGAAAACGGACTATAATCCGGAGTACCCGCCTTTTCAAGGTGGTGCAATTGGTTACTTTAGTTATGATTGTATCCGTTATATCGAAAAACTTCCTTCTCTTGCAGAGGATGATCTGAATATACCTGATATATTCTTTTTATTATTTGATGACGTGTTTGTATACGATCAAAAAGAACAAGTATTATGGATTATTACGCATTATGTAGATGAACATGAAAAGGCAGGAGAACGATTAAATGCATGGAAGGATCTTTGGGTGAAAGAAGCGCCTAAATTGACTATGCCGTTTGAATGTCCTGAAAAGAAAAATGAAACAGTTGCTTTTACGGAAGAGGGCTTTATAAAGGCCGTTGAACGTATTCAAGAATATATTGGAGCGGGTGATGTGTTTCAAGTAAACTTGTCGACAAGGCAAGAAAGAACTTTACAAACACATCCGCTAGAAATTTATACAAGTCTTCGTGAAATTAATCCATCTCCATATATGGGTTACTTGGAGCTTGGGGATTTTCAAATTGTTAGTGCTTCGCCTGAATTGCTAATTAAAAAACAAGGGCCAGAAGTAAGTACAAGACCAATTGCTGGTACAAGATCCCGTGGTGCGAATGAACAAGAGGATGAAGAATTAGCAAGGGAATTAATTGAGAACGAAAAGGAAAGAGCAGAGCACGTAATGCTTGTGGATTTAGAACGAAACGATTTAGGCCGGATTTGTAAATATGGAACGGTTGAAGTAGATGAATTTATGGTAATTGAAAAGTACTCGCACGTTATGCATATTGTTTCTAATGTGCGCGGTGAAGTGGAAGAAGATAAGGATGCGTTCGATTTAGTAAAGGCCGTATTTCCTGGCGGGACAATTACTGGTGCCCCGAAAATACGTACGATGGAGATTATTGAAGAATTAGAGCCTGTTCGCCGAGGAATTTATACAGGTTCAATTGGTTGGATTGGTTATTCCGGAGATACGGAATTGAATATTGTAATTAGAACGCTGCTTGCTAAAGATGGGCAAGCACATGTACAAGCTGGAGCTGGAATTGTAATTGATTCGAATCCAAAAAATGAATATAAAGAGTCGTTAAAAAAGGCAATCGCTTTATGGCGTGCGAAAGAAAGTAGCGAAGAAACGGTTAGGTGAGAGAAATGATATTGATGATTGATAATTATGATTCTTTTACATTTAATTTAGTGCAGTTTCTTGGAGAACTTGGACAAGAGCTTGTTGTTAAGCGTAATGATGAGGTGACTATTTCGGATATTGAGAATATGAAGCCAGACTTTTTAATGATTTCGCCAGGTCCATGTAGTCCTAATGAAGCGGGTATTAGTATGGAGGTTATTCAATACTTCGCTGGAAAGATTCCGATTTTTGGAGTTTGTCTTGGGCATCAATCAATTGCGCAAGTGTTTGGTGGAGAGGTTGTTCGTGCAGAACGATTAATGCATGGGAAAACGTCGCCTATGCATCATGACGGAAAGACGATTTTCTCGGATATTCCTAATCCGTTTACTGCAACGCGTTATCATTCACTGATTGTAAAGAAAGAGACGTTACCAGAATGTTTAGAGATCACATCTTGGACGGAAGAGGGAGAGATTATGGCGCTTCGTCATAAAACGTTGCCGATTGAAGGTGTACAGTTCCATCCAGAATCTATTATGACTTCTCATGGGAAAGAGTTGTTGCATAATTTTATTCGTAAATATAGTCCAAGTGTGACGTTATGTTAATTTACGTAAATGGCGCGTATGTAGAAGCGAGTGAAGCGAAAATTTCTCCTTATGATCATGGTTATTTATATGGGCTTGGAGTTTTTGAGACGTTTCGTATTTATAATGGTCATCCTTTCTTGTTGGATGATCATTATGAACGTTTAATGGATGCGCTGGATACATTGCAAATCAAATGGACAATGAAGAAAGACGACGTAATACTTATTTTGGAGAATTTACTCGTTAAGAATGGATTGAAGCATGCGTATATACGCTTTAATGTATCGGCGGGTATAGATGAAATAGGATTGCAAACGAATGTGTATGAAGAACCATCCGTTATTGTTTTTATAAAACCTTTGGCAATTCCAGGAGATGTAGTGGAGAAAGAAGGGGTTATTTTAAAACAAGTACGAAACACACCAGAGGGTGCGTTTCGCTTGAAGTCCCATCATTATTTAAATAATATTTTAGGGAAACGCGAAATTGGAAATGGTGTGAATAAGGAAGGGATTTTCCTTACTGAAACAGGTTATGTTGCAGAGGGGATTGTTTCGAATCTCTTTTTTGTTAAAGGAGGTAATTTGTATACTCCTTCATTAGAAACAGGGATTTTAAACGGTATCACTCGTGCATTTATTATAAAGGTTGCTGAAGAGCTGGGTATAGAAGTAAAGGAAGGTTTCTTTACAAAAGATGAATTGCTTTCAGCGGATGAAGTGTTCGTAACGAACTCTATTCAAGAAATTGTTCCTCTTTATCGTATAGAGGGGGAAGATTTCCCGGGCAAAGTGGGAATAGTTACAAAAAGATTTATGGATCTTTATGAAGTGCAGAGAGAGAAATTGTGGAGCAGAAATGAATTGCGAAGAGGAGATGTGTAATTTGAAGTGGGATTATGATTTACGCTGCGGCGAATATACATTGAACTTAAATGAAAAGACATTAATTATGGGGATTTTAAATGTAACACCAGATTCGTTTTCTGATGGTGGGAGTTACAACGAGGTAGATGCTGCAGTGCGTCACGCGAAAGAAATGAAAAATGAAGGTGCTCATATTATTGATATCGGTGGTGAATCTACCCGCCCGGGTTTTGCTAAAGTTTCGGTAGAAGAAGAAATAAAGCGAGTCGTTCCGATGATTCAGGCGGTTTCGAAAGAAGTGAAATTACCTATTTCTATTGATACGTATAAAGCTGAAGTTGCAAAACAAGCGATTGAAGCTGGTGCTCATATTATTAATGATATTTGGGGAGCGAAGGCGGAACCGAAGATTGCTGAAGTTGCAGCCTATTATGATGTACCCATTATCTTAATGCATAACCGAGATAATATGAACTATCGCAACTTAATGGCTGATATGATTGCTGATTTGTATGAAAGTATTAAAATTGCTAAAGATGCTGGTGTGCGAGATGAGAATATTATTTTAGACCCAGGTATCGGTTTTGCGAAAACGCCTGAACAAAATTTAGAAGCGATGCGTAAATTAGAACAGTTAAATGTACTGGGTTATCCAGTCCTATTAGGTACTTCAAGAAAGTCCTTTATTGGCCATGTATTAGATTTACCAGTGGAGGAACGTCTTGAAGGGACGGGCGCTACTGTTTGTCTTGGTATTGAAAAGGGCTGTGAGTTTATCCGTGTTCATGATGTGAAAGAAATGGCGCGCATGGCTAAGATGATGGATGCGATGATTGGTAAGGGGGCGAAATAATTGGATAAAATTTATATCCATGATATGGAGTTTTACGGTTATCATGGTGTATTCCCAGAAGAGAATAAATTAGGTCAGAGATTTAAAGTAGATTTAACGGTGGAGTTGGATTTAAAACGCGCAGGAGAAAGTGACGACTTAGAGCATTCTGTCAATTACGGGGAACTTTTTGAGCTATGTAGAAAAGTTGTTGAAGATAGAACGTATAAGCTTGTAGAGAGTATCGCTGAAAATATCGCTACAGATATATTGAAACAATATGAGAGTATTTCACGGTGTACAATTAAGGTAATTAAACCGGATCCGCCGATACCAGGACATTATCGTGCTGTAGCTGTGGAAATTACGAGAGAGCGTCCATGAATAATATAGCGTACATTGCATTAGGTTCAAATATTGGAGAGCGTTATACGTATTTAACTGAAGCGATTAAGTTTTTAAATAAAAACCCTTATATCCATGTTGATGATGTTTCGTCTGTATATGAAACGGAACCAGTTGGCTATACTGACCAAAGTTGCTTTTTAAATTTAGTTATAAAAATTTCTACCAATTTATCACCGCAAGAATTATTGAAAGTAACGCAAAAGGTAGAGAATGGTTTAGGAAGAAAAAGGGAAATCAGATGGGGTCCGAGGACCATCGACCTTGACATTTTACTATATAATCAAGAAAATATTGAAGCAGAGAATCTTATTGTTCCGCATCCGCGGATGTTCGAAAGAGCTTTTGTTATCGTTCCGTTGTTAGAAATCAATCAAGATATAAAACAAGACATTTCACGTTCACAAGTAGAAGAAATGAAAAGGCGAGAGGGAGTAACGGTATGGAAGCAGAAAAATGGGGAAGACGCATTCGTGCTTTTCGAAAGCTAAAAGGCTATACACAAGAAGGTTTTGCTAAAGAATTAGGAGTATCTGTATCTGTTTTAGGTGAAGTTGAGAGAGGGAATCGATCGCCTTCCCAAGATTTTGTAGTAGAAGTTGCTAAAGCATTAAAGGTCTCGATAGATGAACTAATGCCGAAGTGACTATGAAGGAAGGAGTAAATCGAGTGTTAAAGATTGCAAATATTGAGATGAAAAATCCGGTTGTATTAGCACCGATGGCGGGAGTGTGTAACTCTGCATTCCGTTTGACAGTAAAAGAATTTGGTGCAGGTTTAGTTTGTGCCGAAATGGTAAGTGATAAGGCAATATTACTTAATAACAAAAGAACATTAGATATGCTATATATCGATGAAAGAGAAAAGCCATTAAGTTTACAAATTTTTGGTGGAGAGAAAGAGACTCTTGTGGATGCTGCGAAATACGTGGATAAATATACGACAGCAGACATTATTGATATTAATATGGGGTGCCCAGTACCGAAAATCACTAAGTGTGATGCAGGAGCAAAGTGGCTTTTAGACCCAAATAAAATATATGAGATGGTAGCGGCAGTTGTAGACGCTGTTGAAAAGCCAGTTACGGTTAAAATGCGTATTGGTTGGGATGAAGATCATATTTTCGCAATAGAAAATGCTAGAGCTGTTGAGCGTGCTGGTGGACAAGCGGTAGCGGTTCATGGGCGTACACGAGTGCAAATGTATGAAGGTAAAGCGGATTGGAATATTATTAAACAAGTAAAGCAGGCTGTAAATATTCCGGTTATCGGAAATGGTGATGTCGAAACACCACAAGATGCAAAGCGTATGCTTGATGAAATTGGTGTAGATGGTGTTATGATTGGTCGCGCTGCTCTTGGAGATCCGTGGATGATTTATCGTACGGTAAAGTATTTAGAGACAGGTGAGTTAATGCCGGAACCGACAGTGCGTGAGAAAATTGATGTATGCATGTTGCATCTAGATCGTCTTATCGATTTAAAGAATGAAAATGTTGCCGTAAGAGAGATGAGAAAGCATGCAGCTTGGTATTTAAAAGGTGTTCGTGGTAATGCGAGTGTACGTAATGGTATCAATACTTGCAACACACGTGAAGACCTTGCGAATGTATTAGGTGCATTTGTAGAAGAAGTAGAAGCGAAACAACAAACAATTTACGTTGGTTAATAAGAGGATGTAGAAGATTGACATTCTTCTATACACTTCCTATAATTACGTGAAAGAAAGAAGAACTGCCAGTTAGTTGCTGGCAGTTTTTCTAGTTGAGTAGAAAATGCTATACTGTATATATTATAAAAATTAATAGAGCTGGAGTGATATTAATATCATGGATAACATGAACCACGAAGAATTAAACGACCAATTGCTTGTTCGTCGTGAAAAGCTACATAATTTACGTGAGCAAGGAATCGATCCGTTCGGTAAACGATTTGAACGCACAAATTCAACAACTGACTTAGTAAGTCTATATGGAGAATTCTCTAAAGAAGAATTAGAAGAGAAAGAAATCACTGTTTCTATCGCTGGTCGTATTATGACAAAACGCGGTAAAGGAAAAGCGGGATTTGCGCACATTCAAGATTTACAGGGGCAAGTTCAAATTTATGTTCGTAAAGATACTGTTGGAGATGAAGAGTACGAGTTATTCACGACAGCAGATTTAGGTGACTTAGTAGGTATTGAAGGTAAAGTGTTCAAAACAAACGTTGGAGAACTTTCAGTAAAAGCAACAGGATTTACACTTTTAACGAAATCTCTTCGTCCATTACCGGATAAATATCATGGATTAAAAGATGTTGAACAACGCTATCGTCAACGTTACTTGGACTTAATTACAAGTATGGAAAGCCGTGAAACGTTCGTTACCCGTAGTAAAATCATTCGTGAAATGAGAAGATATTTAGATGACAACGGTTATCTTGAAGTAGAAACGCCTATGATGCACGCGATTGCAGGTGGAGCGTCTGCTCGTCCTTTCACTACACACCATAATGCGTTAGATATGGAATTATATATGCGTATCGCAATTGAACTTCATTTAAAACGTCTTATTGTGGGCGGATTAGAAAAGGTTTATGAGATCGGCCGTGTATTCCGTAATGAGGGTGTATCAACTCGTCACAACCCTGAGTTTACGATGATTGAATTATATGAAGCGTACGCTGATTATAATGATATTATGAAACTAACAGAAAATATGGTTGCTCATATCGCGAAAAAAGTATTGGGTACAACAACAATCCAATATGGTGATTATGAAATTAATCTAGAGCCAGAATGGACACGTCTTCATATGGTAGATGCAATTAAGCAACACTCTGGAGCAGATTTCTGGAATCCAATGAGTGTAGAAGAAGCGCGTGAACTTGCAAAAGAACATAATGTAGAAATTAAAGATACAATGGAAGTTGGTCATATTATTAATGAGTTCTTCGAACAAAAAGTAGAAGATAAATTAATCCAACCAACATTTATTTACGGTCATCCGGTAGAAATTTCGCCACTTGCGAAAAAGAATGACCAAGATCCAAGATTCACAGATCGTTTCGAGTTATTTATCGTTGCACGTGAACATGCAAATGCATTCACTGAGTTAAATGATCCAATCGATCAAAAAGAACGTTTTGAAGCGCAATTAAAAGAGCGCGAGCAAGGTAATGACGAAGCTCACATGATGGATGATGATTATATCGAAGCTCTTGAGTACGGCATGCCTCCTACAGGCGGATTAGGAATCGGTATTGATCGTTTAGTTATGTTATTAACAAATGCACCATCTATTCGCGATGTACTATTATTCCCTGCTATGCGTCATAAACAAGACTAAGCTTTGGAGATTTCTCCAAAGCTTTTTTTATTTTACTATGAGTGACATGAAGGGAGTGGATCTTGATAGGGTAGACAATGCGTTTAGAAATTATATTTATATAGAAGAAACATGCTATTTTTATACTTTTTTACTAGGTTGAAAATTTTATTAGAAAAACTATTGCATTTTAATAATCAAACTGGTATATTTATATTCGTTGCCACGAAAGGTAACAAGAGAAACAAACGAAAAACAACTTATTGAAAAAAGTTGTTGACGAAAATATAACGAAATGTTATATTAATAAAGTCGCTTCTGGGCGACGAAGTAGTTCTTTGAAAACTGAACGAAACAAACAACGTGAACGTCAATTTTTATTT